>JBPEWX010000602.1:0-1583 GCA_052032235.1 Ilumatobacter sp.
CACGGCTCGCTGCCCGGCTACGTGCTCACGGCCGCCGTCGTCGCCGCGCTCGCTGCGGTGCCGTTCGTGACCGAGATCGACGTCGACACGCTCCGCCCGTGGGACAGCCCTGCCCAGGTGGTGCTCGGAGCGATCGTGCTCGGCGCCGCGATCGCCCTGACGCTCGTTCCGAACCGGCTCGCGGCGGCGCTCGGGCTCGGCGCCGTCGGGTTCGCCGTCGCCGGATTGTTCGTCGTGCAGGGATCACCCGACCTCGCACTCACCCAGCTCCTCGTCGAGACCGTCATCGTCGTCGGCTTCGTCGTCGGCCTCGGTCACCTCGGTCGCGACTTCCCCCGCTTCGGTCTGCTGTGGCGCCAGGTGCGCATCGCCGTGTCGGTACTCGTCGGCGTCGCCGTCGCCGCTGCGCTCGCCGCGGCCGGGAGTCGTCCGACCGGTGCGCCGCCACGCCAGGCCCTCGTCGAGGAGTCGGTCGAGACCGGTGGCGGCAACAACATCGTCAACGTCGTGCTCACCGACATCCGAGCGCTCGACACCTGGGGCGAGATCATCGTGCTCGTCGCCGTCGCTGTCGGCGTCGTCTCACTCGCTCGCGCCGGTCGTGACGAGCAGGCGGCAACACGGGAACCGGTCGCTCCCGAGACGGAGCGCGAACTCACGGAGGTGGCGTCATGATCGCCGAACGTTCCATCGTCGTCCGCACGGGGATCGAGCTCGCCAGCCCGCTCGCTGTCGTGGTCGCCGCCTACCTGTTCTTCGCCGGGCACAACCAGCCCGGTGGGGGCTTCGGCGCCGGGCTGGTGTTGGGAGCCGTCGCTGCGCTGCGCATCGTCGTCGGACTGTCGGCGCCGCGTCGCCCCGTGGTCCTCATGGGGATCGGCGGGGTGCTCGCCGGGGTGGTCGCGGTCGCCCCGCTGCTGTTCGGTGACGCCCTGCTCGATCAGGTCGTCGTCGACGCCGACGTCCCCGTGCTCGGCACGGTCAAGAGCGGCACGGCCCTGATCTTCGACCTCGGCGTCACCTTCATCGTCGTCGGCCTGGTCGTCGCCGTCCTGCTCGCACTCGGTGGCGACGAACTCGCCGGAGAGGATCGCTCATGAGCGCCACGTTGATCATCGTGATCGCCGGGTTGGCGGCGATCGGAACCTATCTCGTCACGTCTCGGCTGCTGAGCCGCATCGTGCTCGGGTTCGCGTTGTTCGGTCATGCGGCCGTGCTCGCCCTCGTCGCTGCCGGCGGTGAGGACGGGGCTCCGCCGCTCGCCGATCGCTCGACCGCCGACCAGATGTCGAACCCGGTTCCGCAGGCGTTGGCGCTGACGGCGATCGTGATCTCGTTCGGCCTGACGCTGTTCCTGCTCGCGCTGGCTCGGCGTCAGCAGCAGTTGACCGGCGACGACCTCGTCGAGGACGACATCGAGGACCGCCGGATCGCGGCGCCGGCGATCGACGCCGACGGTGATCACCTGATCGGGTACGCCGTCGCCCCCGGTGCCCGGGACGCAACGATCGGGAACAGGAGCTCGACATGACCACCCTCGTCGGCCTGGCCGTCGGCATCCCGCTCGTGGCGGCGATGCTCGC
>JBPEWX010000603.1:0-7473 GCA_052032235.1 Ilumatobacter sp.
GCCGACGCCGTGCACGTTCGAGGCGTACGGGATCTCCCACTCGGTGCTGACCAGCCAGAGGTTGTACACCTCGCTGGCGAAGCGCTCGTTGACCTGCTGGGCCAGCGAGTCGATCTCGGCCTGATCGGTGGTCGCCTGGATCTGGTCCATCAGCGAGTCGATCTCGGCGTCGATGATGCGGCCGAAGTTGAGCGCCAGTCCCTCGGTGTGGCGGCTGTGCCACCACACGTACTCGAGACCCGGGTTGTTCTGGCCGTGGTTGCGCCACGCGAACACCTGGAAGTCACCGGTGAGGGCCTTGGTGATCAGCTCCGACTGGTCGAACACGTCGGTGGTGACGTTGAGACCGCAGTTGGTGCTCCACATGTCGACGAACAGCTCGGCGGTGAGCTGGGTCGCCGGCGTGTTCGTGGTGCCGTACACGATCTCGTCGGGACGACCGATCTCGTCGAGCAGGGCGTTGCCGGCGTCGGGATCGAACTGCGGGAAGCCCGGGTCGTCGATGAACCCGAGTGCACCTTCGGCGAACGGACCGTTGATGATCGTGTTCTCCGGCGCCCGGAACGCCTGGTACTCGGTCCGGTCGGTGCACAGCGCGAGCGCCCGACGCATGTCCGGGTTGTCGAACGGCGGCTTGCCGGCGTTGAACATCAGATAGCCGGCTTCCTTGTCCGGCGCGGGCTCGAGCAGATTGCCCTCCCACTCCGTGCGCCAGTACTCGAGGTTCTCGCCGGTGTCGTCGTGGGTACCGTCGGCGTCGCCGCCCTGCATCGTCGCCAGGCGGGCCGAGTCGTCCGGCACGGGCCGGAACTCGATGCCGTCGAGATACGGCAAGGGCTCGCCGTCGGCGCCGGTGCGCCAGTAGTTCGGGTTGGCCTCGAGCGAGGTGCGCTCGCCGCGGACCCACTCGGTCATCATGAACGGTCCGGTGCCGACGGCCAGGGCGCCGGCTCGTTCCGGGTTGTCCCAGTAGGACGGGGCGAACAGCCAGCCGGTGCGCTCGGCGATCGCATAGAGGAACGTCGCGTACGGACGGCCGAAGGTCAGCTTGACCGTCATGTCGTCGACGAGTTCGATGCTCTCGACCCCGTTCACGAGGTCCATCAGGACCTGGCCCTGCAGCAGTCCGCTCGCCATCTCGACGAGGTTGCGCTGCAGTGCAGCGCCGTCGGCGGGCGTGCCGTCGTGGAACGTGATGCCCTCACGCATGGTGAGCGTGAACTCGGTGAAATCGTCGTTCGTCTCGAACGACTCGAGCAGGAACGGCTCGACCTCGTTCTGGTCGTTGATGATCGTGAGCGGGTCCATGACCTGGCGCATCACGGTGATGCAGGCCACGGCGCAGTTGGCGCCCGGGATGTCCCAGGTGTCCGACTCGGCCTCGAGCAGATAGGTCAGCACGCCGCCGCGCACCGGCGCCATCATGTCGTCGGCCATGTCGCCTTCGCCGTCGTCGGTGTCGTCGTCGCCCATGTCGTCGTCGCCGGAGTCGTCGCCTTCTCCGTCGCCGTCGTCGGCAGGCTCGTCGCCACCGTCGTCACCGCCGTCGTCGGCGGGTTCGTCGCCGCCGTCGTCGGCAGGTTCGTCGCCGCCGTCGTCACCGCCGTCGTCGGCGGGTTCTTCGGTTTCGGCGTCGTCGCCGCTGTCGTCGTCGTCACCGCCGCACGCAGCGATGATCATGGCACCGGCGACCAACGCGGCCACGGCACGACTCTTGCGAGTTCGGATCATGTTCTCCCCCATGTTCTGAGCCGACCGGAGCCGGCATCCCCCAAATGGATGAGGGCGAGTATGCCATCCGTCACACCTCGGTCACGAGTCAAGGCGGACCGTTCGTCACGAAATCGTCCGACAGTCGACACCGAATCGGTGCGTGCCAAGCTGGCGCCAGCGTTTCGAACTGACAGGGGGTTGTCGTGTACGCAGGCCACTACGTGGAACAGCATCCGGATCGTCCGGCGTTCGTCATGGCGTCGACGGGCGAGGAGGTGACCCACGCCGAACTCGAGGCCCGAGCGAACCGGCTGGCCCACGCATTGCGCGACCACGGGCTCGAGCCGGGCGATCACTACTCGATCTTCATGGAGAACAACGACCGGTACCTGGAGGCATGCGCCGCCGGCGAACGATCGGGCCTGTACTACACGTGCATCAACTCGTACCTCACGGCCGAGGAAGTCGCCTACATCGTCGACAACAGCGACTCGCAGGTGCTGATCACCTCGCCCGCCAAACGCGAGGTGGCGCTCGCCGCAGCGAAGGACTGTCCGAAGCTGACGGCCATCTTCGTGGTCGACGAGCCCGGCGACTCGGGCGACGGACGCGTCCGCGACTTCGTCGAGGCGACGAGTTCGTTCCCCGACACGCCGATCGCCGACGAACGACTCGGCACGCCGATGCTGTACTCGTCGGGGACGACGGGCCGACCGAAGGGCATCGCCCGCCCGCTCCCGGTGCAGCCACCGGGTGAGATGATGCCGCTGTTCCAGTTCCTGACCGGGCTCTGGCACTACCGCGAAGACATGATCTACCTGTCGCCGGCACCGCTCTACCACTCGGCGCCGCAGGCGGCGGTCAACCTCACGATCCGAATCGGCGGCACGGTGATCATCATGGAACGCTTCGACCCGGTCGAGTACCTGCGACTCGTCGAGCACTACCAGGTGACCCACACCCAACTGGTGCCGACCATGTTCTCCCGCATGCTCAAGATGCCGGAGGAGGAGCGCACGCGCTTCGACCTGTCGTCGCTCGAGATTGCCGTCCATGCCGCCGCACCGTGCCCGGTGCAGGTCAAGGAGCAGATGATCGAGTGGTGGGGTCCGATCATCCACGAGTACTACGGGGCGACCGAAGGGCTCGGCTTCACGGCGTGCGACTCCGAGGAGTGGCTCGCCCACAAGGGGTCGGTCGGCAAGGTGATGCTCGGCGACCTCCACATCCTCGACGACGAGATGAACGAGTTGCCGATGGGTCAGCCCGGCACCATCTGGTTCAAGACGGCGACCCCGTTCGAGTACCACAACGACCCGGGGAAGACCGCCGAGTCGACGTCGCCCGACGGCACGATGACGACGGTCGGCGATGTCGGCTACGTCGACGAGGACAACTTCTTGTACCTCACCGACCGCAAGACCTTCATGATCATCTCGGGCGGGGTCAACATCTACCCGCAGGAAACCGAGGACCTCTTGATCACCCACCCGAAGATCGCCGACGCGGCGGTGATCGGCGTGCCGAACGAAGATCTCGGCGAGGAGGTGAAGGCGATCGTGCAGACGATGCCCGACGTCGAACCGGGCGACGATCTCACCGAGGAACTGCTCGCCTTCTGCCGTGAGCACCTGAGCCGCCAGAAGGTGCCGCGTTCGATCGACTACCGCGACGAACTCCCCCGCCTCCCCACCGGCAAGCTCTACAAGCGCAAGCTCCGAGACGAATACTGGGGCGAAGGCCAGCAGAAAATCGTCTGAGTCGGGCCGAGGCGCCCGATCGCTGCGTTGCGGATCGGGCTCGCCGACCGAAGTCGGCGTCGCCCTCCCGCGCCTTGCGCTCGAACGCCTCGTTCCCGACTCAGATCAGAAGATGTGTCGACGACCACCGTCGTGCGCACTCTCCCCGCCGCAGCGACACGCCCGCCAGGGCGGCGCTGCTGGCAGGAGGGAGCAGCCGAAGCGCAGCGGAGGCCAGTCCCGACCATTATTTCGGTGGCATGCGGATGCCGCCGTCGACGCGGATGACCTCTCCGTTCATGTACTTGTTGGTGACGAGCTCGACGACCATCGAGGCCAGTTCGTCGGCCGTGCCGAGGCGCTTCGGGAACAAGACGTTCTTGCCCAGGTTCTCCTTGAACTGGTCGGACGCCTCGCCGGTGCCGTAGATCGGGGTCTCGATGAGCCCCGGCGCCACGGTGTTGACACGGATGCCGGCCGCCGAGAGGTCGCGGGCGATCGGCAACGTCATGCCGACGATGCCACCCTTCGACGCCGAGTACGCAGCCTGGCCGATCTGGCCGTCGAACGCGGCGGCCGAGGCCATGTTGACGATCGCGCCACGCTGTCCGTCGTCGTCGACCCCGTCGGTCTTGGCCATCTCGGCCGCCGCGAGACGCAGCATGTTGAACGAGCCGAGCAGGTTGACCTTGATGACGAAGTCGAACTGCTCCTGGGGCATCGGGTTGTTGTTGCGGTCGATCGTGCGGTTGGCCCAGCCGATGCCGGCCGAGTTGACGAGCACGCGCAGCGGGCCCATGTCGGCAGCGGCGGTGACGGCGGCAGCGCCGTCTTCCTCGCTGGAGACATCACACTTCACGTACAGACCGCCGATGTCGGATGCGACGGCCTGACCCTTCTCTTCCTGGAGGTCGGCGACGACGACGCGGGCGCCGAGGGCGGCCAGCTGGCGGGCGCAAGCCTCACCGATGCCGGACGCACCGCCGGTGACGATCGCGGAAGCGCCTTCGAGGGGGAAACGGTCCATGGGTCAGATCCTTTCGATGATCGTGGCGTTGGCGAGTCCGCCGCCTTCGCACATCGTCTGCAGACCGTAGCGACCGCCGGTGCGCTCCAGCTCATTGAGCAGGGTCGACATGAGCTTGGTACCGGAGCAGCCGAGCGGGTGGCCGAGGGCGATGGCGCCACCGTTGACGTTGGTGCGGGCGAGCAGCTTGTCGACGTCGTCGCCGCCGTAGGTCTTGGCCCAGGCGAGCACGACCGGGGCGAACGCCTCGTTGACCTCGAACAGGTCGATGTCGTCGATCGACAGCCCCGACTTGGCGAGGATCTTCTCCGTGACGGGGATCGGCCCCTTCAGCATCGTGACCGGATCGGTGCCGGCGACGGCGAAGCTGTGGAAGCGTGCACGCGGGGTGAGGCCGAGCTCGGCGGCCTTCTCCTCGCTCATGACGAGCACGGCGGAGGCGCCGTCGGAGATCTGCGACGAGTTGCCGGCGGTGATCATGCCGTCTTCCTTGAACGCCGGCTTGAGTGCGGCGAGCGTCTCGACCGTGGTGCCCTCGCGGATGCCCTCGTCGGTCGTCATCATCTCGGTGACGCCGTCGATCGTGTACGGGGTCGGGATGATCTCGCGCTCGAACCGGCCCTCGGCCGTGGCGCGGGCAGCGCGCTGCTGGCTCTCCGCGCCGAACGCGTCGAGGTCGTCGCGGGTGAGGCCGTACTCTTCGGCGATCATCTCGGCGCCGATGCCCTGCGGCGGCAGGAAGCTGTTGTAGCGGTCCATCATCGACTGCGGGAACGGGAATCCCATGTCCTTCACGATCGATGCGCCCATCGGGGTGCGAGTCATGACCTCGACGCCGGCGGCGACGGCGACGTCGTACGCACCGGAGATGACGCCCTGCGCGGCGAAGTGGAGCGCCTGCTGGCTCGAACCGCACTGACGGTCGACGGTGGTGGCGGGCACCGTCTCGGGCCAACCGGCGGCCAGCACGGCGTTGCGGCCGATGTTGAGCGCCTGCTCACCGACCTGCATCACGCAACCCATGACGACGTCGTCGACGATCGCCGGGTCGAGGCCGTTGCGTTCTTCGAGCGCCTTCAGCGCGTGGGCGGCGAGATCGGCGGGGTGCCAATCCTTGAGCTTGCCGTTGCGTCGGCCGCCTGGCGTGCGCACGGCGTCGACGATCACTGCGTTCGTCATGGTGATTCCTCTACTGGTTGTCGGGTTCGGGTTGCTGGGTGAGTTGAGAACGGTGGATGTTCTCCTGGAGCCGCACGAGCAGTGCGGCCAGGGTCTGGCGATCGCTCCGGGAGATCCCGGCACGGAACTCGCCACGGAGGCGCTCGTCGATCTCGGCGACGCGGGCCGCGAGCTCGCGACCGGGTTCGGTGATCACGACGAGCCAGACGCGCCGGTCGTTCGGGTCGGGCTTGCGCTCGACGAAGCCGGCCGACTCGAGCTTGTCGACCTGGGTGCCGGTGACGGCCCGACCTTGGCCGAGGTGTTCGGCGCAGCGAGTCTGGGTGACGGGCCCGAACTCGGCGAGGTAGGCGAGCAGGCTGGCCGTGCTGAGCGTGAGACCGAGGTCGGCGAGTCGCTGGTCGTACGCGGCATGGATCGCGTTTGCGGTCGCCATGAGCGTCGATTCGACGCGACGCCACGGCGGTGCGTCGAGTTCGTGGGTCGGCCCACTCGCTCCGTTCGCCGCGTTTGTCGCACTCATGATTGTATGTAACCATACAGTTCTGATCAGTACAGATCGCAACCCGGGTCGCCCAGGCGGCCCGGACGAGGGAGCCGACATGACCGACACCGCAACGCCCACCGCCCTGACCCCCGACGAAGCCGACGCCTTCCGCGAGCGCTGCCGGGCGTTCCTCACCGAGCACGCCAAGCCCGGCGCACGACGCAACCTCGCCGCGGCCCGCGAGTTCCAGGCCGCGCTCACCGAGGCCGGGCTCGCCGGCCTGGCGTTCGACACCGAGTACGGCGGCGCCGGCCTCACCCTCGAACACGAGCGCATCTATCGCCAGGTGTCGCAGGAGTTCCCGCAGATGACCGGCGAGCTGGTCATCAGCCACGGCATGTGCCTCCCCGTACTCAACGAGTTCGGCACCGACGAACAGAAGCGCACCTACATGCCCGACAACATCGCCGCCCGCACCGTGTGGTGCCAGATGTTCTCCGAGCCGGGCGCCGGCTCCGACGTCGCCAGCCTCCAGACCAAGGCCGAGCGCGACGGCGACGAGTGGATCATCAACGGCCAGAAGGTCTGGACCACGCTCGCCCACGAATCCGACTACGGCGTGCTGATCGCCCGCACCGACCCGGAGCAGCCGAAGCACGCCGGCATCTCGATGTTCATCGTGCCGCTGAAGGACACGCCGGGCGTCGAGATCCGCCCGATCCACCAGATCGACGGCGGCAAGCACTTCAACGAGGTGTTCTTCACCGACCTGCGCGTGCCGGCCGAGAACCTGCTCGGCGAGTACAACAACGGGTGGCGCCAGGCAACGGCGATGCTCATGTACGAACGGGTCGCGATCGGCTCGATGGGTGCCGGCTCGATCAGCCAGCCGAACTTCGACGTGCTCGTGGCCGCCGCCAAACGTTCGGGCCGCATCGACGACCCGGTCGTGCGCGACCAGATCATGCAGATCTACGCGATGGAGACCACCAAGTCGCTCGTCGCCATGCGCACCCGCGCCGAGATGAAGGCCGGCAAGGCGCCGGGGCCCGGCGGCTCGCTCGGCAAGCTGTTCGGATCGGTGATCCAGTGGCGCTTCCGCGAGATCGCGATGGAGATCGCCGGCACCGGTTCGCAGGCGTGGGACCCCGCCGACGAGAAGGCCGGCGAACTGCAGTCGGCCGTCGTCGGCTCGTTCTCCGCATCCATCGCCGGCGGCACCGACGAGATCCAGCGCAACATCATCGGCGACCGCGTGCTCGGCCTCCCCCGCGACATCAGCGTCGACTCGGGCGTCCCCTTCAACGAGTTGAAGGTCGGCACCGCCC
>JBPEWX010000604.1:0-1946 GCA_052032235.1 Ilumatobacter sp.
ACCCGTCACGAGACCTGGTCGGCATGACC
Organism: Ilumatobacter sp.; assembly: GCA_052032235.1. GTDB lineage: Bacteria > Actinomycetota > Acidimicrobiia > Acidimicrobiales > Ilumatobacteraceae > Ilumatobacter. The sequence goes on from JBPEWX010000604.1 coordinate 30, forward strand.
GCCATGGTCGCCGCCAAGACGGTCAAAGAACTCGCCGGCGCCATCCTGCGCACATGACCGTCCACGTCGGATGAGGTCAGACCCCATCCGACCGGCATGTTGGAGGCTCTGGCCGAACGCGATGTCGGATGGGGTCTGACCTCAACCGACGGCGGGGAGTCTCGGGCCGGCGATGCGGAGGTCGTCGCGGCGCCTCGTGATGCCCCTCGCGTCGAGCTCGGCGACGAGGGGGAGGGCGAACTTTCGGCTGGCGCCGGTGCGGTCGCGGAACTGGGCGACCGTGAAACCGTCGGGGTCGGCTGCCAACAGCTCGGCGGCGACCTGTGCGGCGGCGTCGATCGTGTCGGAGTGGAACACGACCTTCTCGCGCTCGACGAGGATGCCGCGTCGCGTCAACTCCCGGATGACGTTGCGGTCGGCGTCGGCCGGCACGTCGGGGGTGAAACCACCGGCGAGCACCGCGGCCGCCAGCGGATGATCGGCGAATGGGTCGATCTGCCCGGCTCGTCGAGCCAATGCTCCGTCGATCTCGATCTCGTCGTGCTCCTCCAGCACGGCGCGTTCGGGTTCCGACAGTGTCGACAGGTCGAGTCCGACCTCGCCGGCGTCGTCGACGAGCGCGAGCAGTCGGTCGCCGGTCGCTGCCAACTCGTCGGGCGTGGTGACCCAGTGGCCGACGGTCGGCTCGACCCGCTCGCCCGTGAGCAACTCCAGTTCGTCGACGTCGACCCAGCCGCGTTCGCCCACCACCCGTTCGATCGAGCGGTCGGGTGCCGCCTTCGAGGCTCGCAGCTGCGGATCGATGTCGAGCACCTCGCCACCGCCGACCGTCTCGTCGCGACCCGACTCGCGGAGCACGAACCGGTCACCCGGGAGCAGCGGGAGTTCGACCGGCAGGAAGAGTCGCACTGCGCCGGTGGTGCCGGGGGAGAGCGCCTCGGATCCGAGGACCCGCACCTTCACCGGCAGCTCGCGTGAACCGATGTAGGCGGCGTAGGCGCCGCGCCGCGACACCTCGTGGTCGAGGGCCGCGAGCACGTCGAGCGACGCGTCGAACCGGTCGGTGGGGCGCCAGCGGCCCGGTGTGACGACGGCGTCGCCGCGACCGATCTCGTCGTGGCCGACGCCGTTCAGGTTCAGCGCCACACGGTTGCCGGCACCGATCCGTTCGACGTTCGCGCCGAGCGTCTGGATCGAACGGATGCGGGCCTCGTGGCCGCCCGGTTCGATCGCCACGGTGTCGTCCTGGTGCAGCCGGCCGCCGGTGAGCGTGCCGGTGACGACGGTGCCGGCGCCTTTCGCGGCGAACACCCGGTCGATCCAGAGCCGCGGTCGATCCCGGTCCTCCGATTCGGGTGTCGCGGCCACGAGCCTGTCGAGTTCGGCGCGGAGCTCGTCGAGTCCGTCACCGCCGATCGAGTCGACCGCGACGATCGGCGCGCCGTCGAGGAAGGTGCCGCTCACGTGGTCGGCGACCTCGAGGGTGGCGATCTCGAGCCACTCGTCGTCGACGAGCCCTTTCTTGGTGAGGGCGATCACGCCGTGGCGCAGCCCGAGCAGTTCGAGGATGCGGAGATGCTCCTCCGACTGGGGTTTCCAACCCTCGGTCGCTGCGACGACGAACAGGCAGGCGTCGACGCCGCCGACACCGGCGAGCATGTTGCGCAGGAACCGGACGTGGCCGGGGACGTCGACGAAGCTGACGCCGGCGCCCGACGGCAGTTCGGTGTGGGCGAACCCGAGATCGATCGTCAGGCCGCGTCGCTTCTCCTCCTCGAACCGGTCGGGGTCGGTGCCGGTGAGTGCCAGCACCAGCGACGACTTCCCGTGATCGACGTGCCCCGCCGTCGCCACCACCCTCACCCCCAGACACCCCCCGACGAAGGCGTGAACAGTTTGCGCACCCGGTGCGCAAAC
>JBPEWX010000605.1:0-4534 GCA_052032235.1 Ilumatobacter sp.
GCGCCAGCGAGTCCCAGTCGGTGTTGTCGACGTCGCCGCCGCCACCGACGCCGGTGGAGAGCATCCAGGTGGGGAACGGGCCGGGCGCGATCGCGTTGACGATGACGTTGCGGGGTGCGAACTCGGCGGCGAGCTGACGCGTCATGGCGTGGATGGCCGCCTTCGAGGGGCTGTACGAGTAGGTCTGCAGCTTGGGCGGACGAAGCCCGTCGATCGAACCGATGTTGATGATGCGGGCCGGGTCGTCGGCCGACGCTGCGGCTTCGAGGAGCGGCATCAGTTGCTGGATGACGAAGAACGGACCCTTCACGTTCACGTTGAGCACGCGGTCCCAGCCCTTCTCGGGGAACTCCTCGAACGGGGCGCCCCAGGCCTGACCGGCGTTGTTGATGAGCACGTCGAGCTTGGTCTCGCGCTGCTTCAGCTCGTCGGCGAGCGCCGTGGCGCCTTCGAGCCCGGACAGGTCGGCTGCGATCGGAACGCACTCCCCACCGTAGGTCTCCATGAGTCGCTTCGCCGTGGCGTCGCAGGCGTCCGCCTTGCGGGAGCTGATGTACACCTTGGCGCCGTTGGCGAGGAAGCCCGCGGCGATCATCTCGCCGATGCCGCGCGACCCACCGGTCACGAGGACGATCTTGCCGGACACGGAGAACAAATCGTCGATCTTCACGCCCAGCATCCTGCCCGCTGACGCTCGGCACCGACGAAACGGACTCGGGATCGGAACTGGCCTCCGCTAGCGTGGCATGCCCTGTGTCGCCGGAATCCTTCCCCGAACTCGAGCTCGAACGCGCCCGGCTGACCCGTGCGCGCGCCTGTCGCGACACGATGATCGAGCGTCTCGAGACGGTCGATCCGTCGAGTTCCGCCGACGAGATCACGTCGGAGTACATCGAGATGACGGTGTGGGAGGCGCTCGAATCGTTGCGCTCGCCGGGGGCCGGCGATTTCTTCGGCCGGATCGACGAGCCGTCACCCACGACCGGTGAGTCGGAGGAGTGGTACATCGGCCGTCGCCACATCGAGGACGAACACGGCGACCCGGTCGTGGTCGACTGGCGAGCTCCGATCTCGGCGCCGTTCTACCGGGCGACCGCCATCGACCCGTTGGGCGTCACGTTCCGGCGTCGCTTCACGTTGTCCGACGGTGAGATGACCGCCTACCTCGACGAGCGTCTCGACGACCCCGACGCCGACGGCTCGGTCGCCGCCGGCATCCCCGACCCGGTGCTCGCCGAGATCGGGGCCGAACGCTCGGGTGCCATGCGCGAGATCGTCGCCACGATCCAGGGCGAGCAGGACATCGTGATCCGTGCCGACATCGATCAGGCGCTGATCGTGCAGGGTGGTCCCGGCACGGGCAAGACCGCTGTGGCGCTGCACCGCGCCGCGTTCCTGCTGTTCGAGCACCGCGCCCGACTCGCCCGCGACGGTGTGTTGGTCGTGGGGCCGAACCAGGCGTTCCTCGACTACATCTCCAACGTGTTGCCGTCACTCGGTGAGAAGGCGGTGCGGCAGTGCACGGCGCTCGACCTCTGCATCCCGAAGGTCGAGGTGACCGGCATCGACGAGCCCGAGGCGGCTCGGTGGAAGGGGTCGGCCGAACGCCTCGCCGAGCTCGAGGAGCGAGCCCTCGCAGCGATCCAGCCGCCCGACGACGATGTGGTCGTGCCGCTGGGTGCCCGCAAGTTCACCTTCGAGGCGTCGCTGATCGCCGAGTGGATCGAGACCGCCAAGGACGGCATCGTCCCGATCAACCAGCGTCGCGAACGCCTGCGGGTGCTCGCCCAGCAGGAGCTGCGGCGACGCTGCAACGGCGACGACCGCTGGCGCGAGGCGGGTCCCCTCAAGACGGCGCTGAACAAGTGCTGGCCGACCCAGAAGCCGGTGAAGCTCGTCGACCAGTACCTCGACGGCCCTCGCGGCAAGAAGCGGGCGTGGACGCCGGCTGATCAGTTCCTGGTCGACGAGGCCAACACCTTGCTCAACGGCACTCCGTTCACGTACGCACACGTCGTGGTCGACGAGGCGCAGGATCAGTCGGCCGTGGCGCTGCGGGTGATCGGGCGACGGTCGCCCGCCGGGTCGCTGACGCTCGTCGGCGACGTCGCCCAGTCGACCACGCCCGCCGGTCAGGAACGGTGGGCCGACGTGTTCGCCCATCTCGGTTCGGGTCGCTCGGGTGCCGGGGTCGACGGCACGATCGCCGATCTCACGATCGGGTATCGCGTTCCCGAGCCGATCCTGACGGTGGCGAATCGGCTGTTGCCGCTGACCGGTGTCGACGCGACGCCGAGTCGATCGGTGCGCGTCGACGGCGATGCGCCGTCCTGGCGTCGAGCGTCGCCGGACGAGTTGCCGTCAGCAGTTGCCGCCACGGTCCGCGATGTGAAGCACCGGCACCGCCTCACCGGTCTGGTGGCGCCCGCCGAGTTGCACGACGCGATCGGTGTGGCGCTCGGAGAGGTCGGCTTGGTCGCCGTCGATCACGTGCACGAATTGGGTCACGACGACGTCCCGATCTTCACGGCCGAAGCGGTCAAGGGGCTCGAGTTCGACGGAGTGGTCGTGGCGGAACCGCACACGATCCTCGACGCCACGCCGGCGACGAGAGGGGCACGCCTGCTGTACGTGGCGATGACGCGAGCCGTGCAGGAACTCGCTTTCGTCACGAGTGGCGACAAGCCGGCCGTCATCGACGCCGGCTGAGGACGTGTCCCGACCAGACGGTCAGAGGACGACGTAGGCAGCCGCGAGGAGCGCCGACGTCAAGACGGCGAGGAGCACGTGGATCGATCCGATGCGTGGGTCGTTCGGCCCACGTCGATCGAGGGAGTAGGTCAACGGTTGGTCGGTGTCGAACGGGGATGGTGCTGGGGTGGCGCTCATCGGGATGGTGTCCTGTTGCTCGGAGCCCGTCGGTCGGGCTCATGTGCATTGGACGCACCAGTTCCCCGATCGGTTCCCGCCCGAACGTGACAACTGCCACCTTCAGACCGAGTCACGTCACGCAAGGCGCACCGGTTGCCGGTCGAGCCGAGCCCGTCGAGCAGCAGAAGGTCGGCGTGAGTGATATGTGCGGATCGCTGACAGCCGACGTGTGTGGGCCCTGACCCGACGAGTGCGCTCGGCTAGCTGAGGGACCGGTGCGCAGACCTGTCAGAAACCTGCATCCGGCTTCGTGTTGGATGACCTTCAGTGGGTCATGGGGGCCCACGAGTAAAGGAGAGATGTGACGAAGGTCATGACAGTTGGAGCCGCACTCGGCGTGGGTCTCGCACTCACGAGTCTGGGCGCCGCAGGTGCGTCGGGTACGGTCACCGAGAGCAACCCCAGTTCGCCCGACAGCCTCGGCCTCGCCGCCGAAGATCTCCCTGATGTTCCTGCGCCAGCGATCGGCGATCCGCTGACTACGGCGGAACTGGAGGATCTCGCGACGGTCGCAGATGAGCGAGGCATGACCTTCGAACAAGCAGTGATTGAGCGAGGTCCGGGACGAGACTTCTCGCTACTCGCCGGCCAGCTGGAGGCCCAGTTTCCGAACGACTTTGCGGGTGCACGTTTCGATCCTGTAGGTGGCCACGAGATCGCTTGGAGCGACGAAGCGCCGAGCGGTGCGGCCCAGTTGATCGCCCTATTCGAAACTTCTGAAGCCACCCGCGGATCATCGATCCATGCGGTTGGGATCGTCGAGCAGCGTGGCTTCACTCAACGCGAGCTCCACGAGAAGGTCACCGAGGTGCACATGGCGCTGTGGGCAGATCCATTGGTGCGAGAAGCGTCGACCGCTGCCGATCCGACGACAGGCCGTATCAACGCTGTTGTGCGGCCCGCCGACGACCAGTCATCGGATTCGGAAGTCGTCGACCTGCTCGAGCAGCGCCATGATCTCGGAGCCGACGTCGACGTTCGAGTCCGGCGCACGGCGATCGGAACCGATCATGGAACGCAATACGGAGGCGAGGTCATGTCGACGTGCACCTCCGGCTTCACCGTGGATCATCCGACGAACTTCGACGGCATCGCGACCGCCGGCCATTGCGGCAACAACCAATCGATGGACGGCGACAACTTCCCGACGACGTACAACGAGTACGAGGGAACCTACGGCGACATGCAGATTCACACCAACGGCTACAATTCGACGTTCCCCGACGACTTCTACAGCGGAGCAGCTTCGGTTCTCGAGACGAACCTCCGCGATGTTTCATCGGTCGGAACTCCGACCGTCGGCCAAGACGTTTGCCGCAACGGCAAGACCACCCACAAGCATTGCGACGAGATCAAGGCGCTCGGGCATTGCGTGAACGGTTCCTGCAACCTCGTCCGTGTCTACAACGACACTGCCGACGGCGGCGACAGCGGTGGCCCCGTGTTTTGGGGGAACACCGCCTACGGTCTGCACAAGGGAAACAACTGGCACGACTGGGCCCGCCGTGACGTCTTCACCCGCGCTGACTACATCCCCACGGGCGTGGGATATACCGTCCGATCGTGACACCATCATCAACGACGCTCAGGTGGCTGCGACCCG
>JBPEWX010000606.1:0-1584 GCA_052032235.1 Ilumatobacter sp.
CGAGCGCGGCAGCGAGACACGGGACGACCCGGCGACGAGCCCGTATCCGATCTGGCGAACCGGTCGCATCTACGAGCAGGGCGACAAGGTCGTCTGGCGTGGCGGCGTGTACGAAGCGAAGTGGTACTCCGACTCCGACCTGCCCGACGAGCCCGTCGAGCACCTGTGGGACACCCCATGGCGCTACTTGGGTCCGGTCCTCGACGTCGACGCCGACCTCATCGAAGCCGCCCGCCCGGAGGTCGACGGTGCCTGGGTCGACTGGTCGGCGGACGCCGTGTACGTGGCCGGCGACGAGGTCCGCCACGACGACCAGGTCTTTCGGGCCGAATGGTGGACACAAGGCGTCGAACCGGACGACGACCCGGATCGGCCGTTCGATCATCCGTGGAGCTATCTCGGCGACGTCGCACCGGAGGACGACGAGACGCCCTAGCCTCGCCCGACGTGACCGACGGGAGCGACGCCGACATCCACGAGTGGATCTCGTTCGAGGACGACGACGAACTGCGTACGTGGGAGTTCGACGCCACGTTCCTGCGTTCGAACTACCAGTGCATCTGGGGCTGTGGCTGCCAGGGTGTCCTCGACGAGCCGGCCGAGGAGCTCCGGCAGGGCTGCTGCAGCTACGGGGCCCACTTCGTCGACGAGGACGACGTCCAGACCGTCGTGCGGGCCTTCGTCCGGACGTCTCCCGAGCACATGCAGTTCCATGCCAAGGCGACCAAGAGCGGTTTCCTGCGGGCCGGTGACGGCCCGGGTGACGACGAGCACGGCCCCCCGACCACGACTCGTGTCGTGGACGGTGCGTGCATCTTCCTCAACCGGCCCGGATTCGACGGCGGCGCCGGGTGTGCGCTGCACATCGCCGCCGTCGCGGCCGGTGAACGTCCGATCGACTGGAAACCCAACGTGTGCTGGCAGCTGCCCATCCGTGTCGACCACTTCACCGACGACCAGGGCCACGTCCTCTCACGGCTGCGCGAGTGGAAGCGGCGTGACTGGGGCGACGGTGGTGCCGACTTCGCCTGGTGGTGCACCGAGGCGCCCGAGGCGTTCAGCGGCAGCCGCCCCTTCTACGTCACGGCGCGCGACGAAATCGTCGAACTCGTGGGTGAGCGGGTCTACGACCGACTGGTCGAGTTGCTGGAGCGACCGGAATGGGTGCCGTTGCCGCACCCGGTGGCCCGGCGGGGTTGATCCGGGGCCGGGAACCGTGAAGGTCAGTCGTCGGTTTCGTCGTCGTCGTCGAAGGTGACGCCGTACTTCTCGGCCAGGGCCGCGTACTCGTCCTCCTCCGAGGCATCGTCGCGCGAACGATCACCGAAACCGAGGTCGAAGGCCCCGGGGCCGGACTGCTTGAGCTTGCGCGCTTCTTCGAAGCGGCGATGACGACCCTTCTTCACAGTAGGGCTCCCACAATCACTAGAGAACTGACATTGGGGGCCACTCTACCGGGCAACCCCTGCTCGCGGCGCATTTCCCTGACGCGGGCACCCTCATGGCCCGTCCGGCCGCGCTGCGTGGCACGATGTGCCCATGCAACGAACCGTGGCGGTGTTGAACCAGAAAGGCGGCGTCGGC
>JBPEWX010000607.1:0-9654 GCA_052032235.1 Ilumatobacter sp.
AGCACGATGCTGAACGTCACCGAGTGCAGGATCTTGGCGCCGTCGAAGACGATCTCACCGAGCGGGAGCACCGACCCGACGATCAGCAGGCGATAGTCGAACGCCGGATCGCGGAAGACCCACCACACGGTGACGATCGCCGTGCCGATGAACCAGAAGAACACGGGCGCGGATCAGACGATCAGCAGACGTCCGCACTGGGGACACTCTGCGACGCCGTCGTTCTTCGCGCCGGTCTCACGGACGTCGTCGAGCTCGGCGGCGCTCAGGTCGAGGTGGCACCCGTCGCACCGCGAACCCGACAGTGGCGCTGCAGCGATCACGTAGTTCTTCCGGAGGCGGTCGTACTTGCGCAGCACCGACTTCTCGACATCGCCGCGCAACCCCTTCAGACGCTCGGCGATCCGTTCCAGCTCCCCGTCGATGTCGGACTCGGCCTCCGCCAGGGCGGACTCCGCGCCGAGGTACTCGTTCGTGAGCGATTCTTCCTGACCGAGCAGCTCCTCGAGCTGCGCCTCGAGTCGCCCGTGCTCCTCGAGCGCCTCGAGTTCGGCGTCGTCGGCGGCGCTGCGCTGTTCGCCCAGCGTCGCGATCTCGTGCTGCAACGCCTCCGCTTCGCGGGGTGCGATCACGGTCTTGAGCTGTGCGTGCAACTTGTCGCGCTGCTTGTCGAGCTTCGCGGTCGTGTCCTCCAGCTGCTGGATCTCGAGAGCCAGCTCGTCGAGTCGGCGGCGGACCACGGTGCGAGCCTCGTTCCAACGCAGCAGGGCGTTCTTGGCGGCCTGCACCTGTTCGCGCTCGGCCAGTACCTCACGCCGATGGCGGAGCTGGTCCGACATCGTGTCGGCCGCCTGCAGTTCGAGGACCGAGCCGCTCACGCGCCGACCGCCTCAGGGACGGGGGCCGGTGCCGCAGGGCGAGACCACGCGGTCGAGCGGCACCGATGGCAGCGGGGCGTTCGGGTCGAGCACATCAGGGGGGATGGTAGTGCCGCTCTCGACCTGGCCGTAGATCGGCCGCGGCGGAAGGGTCGTCGTCGTGGTCGGCTCGGTCGGCGGTGTGGTCGCCGGCGGAGCGGTCGTCGTGGTGACCGGCGGGGTCGGCGCGGGTGTCGCTGGCGGCGGTGCCGGCTCGGTCGGCGTCGGTGCAGGCGGCTCGGTGGCGGGTGGCGCCAACGGGCTCCGGAATCCTTGCGGGGCCGGCTCGCCCTCGGCGGGCGGCTCGGTGGGTGGCGGCGTCGGGGCGGGCTCGTAACCGACGATCTCGTACACGCACTCGTTGCCGGGCAGATACAGGCGAGCCGGACCGCGGAGCGTGCCACCCGGCTCGTCCCAGTCGGCGAGATCGAACTGTTCGAGCCCGACGTTCTCCATGTACGCGCCCCAGATCCGGGCCGGGAACGTACCGCCCTGCACCCGTGGCACACCGACCGCGGAGAACTCGGGGATGTTGCGCATGCTCGTGTAGCGGTCGGGGTCACGGACCAGGACCGCGGTGGACAGTTCTCGGGTCGCGCCGACGAAGAACGCCGTGTAGTTGCTGTCCTGCGTGCCGGTCTTGCCGAACGCAGGCCGACGGCTGGCGAAGTCGGCGAGTTCGCCACGGGCGGTTCCGCTGGTCAGCACGCCCTTCATCACGTCGATGGCGCGCAGTGCCGTGGTGCGGCTCAGCACTTCGGTGCCCGGGTCGAAGTGGGTGTAGATGCGCTCCCCCGCCGCATCGTCGATGTACTCGACGAAGTACGGCTCGAGGTGGACCCCTTCGTTGGCGATCGACTGGATGCCCGACGCCATGTCGAGCGTGCTCATCTCGTTGGCGCCGGTCGCGAACGACCCGAACGGCTGGATCGGCTCGCGTTCGCTCGACGGCTGCCCCTCGTACAGGTACGGATTCGTCGACATCCGATAGACGGTGTCGACCATCCGGTTGAGGCCGACCATCTGCGACATACGGCCGTAGGCACAGTTGATCGACCGAACGGTGTGGGACCGAACCGTGTCGACGCCGCCGTCGACGGCATCGGTGATCGTGAACGTCGGCTCGTTGGGGTCGCCCGGATTCGGCAGGGTGCACGGTCGACGGCCGTCGACGAGGTCGGCGGGCTGTGCGCCGGCCTGCAGCGCAGCAGCGAGGATGAACAGCTTGATGCTCGACCCGGTCTGGCTCGGCGCGAGCGCGAGGTTGACCTCGTTCTGGCCCGGCACGAACCCCGTGCCGCCCACCATCGCCCGAATGGCGCCGGAGTCGGTCTCGACCGACGTCAGCGCCGCCTCGATACCGGCCTCGTTCGCCGGCAGTTCGAGGACGGCCCGCTCCGCCTGGGCCTGCAGACTCGGGTCGAGGGTCGTGTGGATCGACAGGCCGCCACGGTGCAGCTGCGTGTAGCGCTCCTCGTAGGTGTCACCCAGGATGTCGCTCCGGTTCAGGAGGTAGTCGCGCAGGGCCTCGGTGAAGTAGGTGCGTTCGGTCGCCGCCTCCGGACGGCGACGGACGCGCTCGGGCAGCACGAACGTCTCCTCGACCTCCATCCGCTCGTCCTCGGTGATCAACTCGTCGGCCTCGAGTCGCTCGAGCACCTGCAGGAACCGAGTACGGCTCTGCTCCGGGTTGTTGATCGGGTCGTAGCTGCTCGGCGCCTGGACCAGTCCGGCGAGGAACGCTGCCTCGATGAAGGTCAGTTCTCGTACGGGCTTGCCGAAGTAGGTCTCGGCCGCCGCACCGATGCCGTAGGAGTTCTGGCCGAAGAAGACCGTGTTGAGGTACCGCTCGAGGATCTCCTCTTTCGACTTCTGCTTCTCGAGCCGGACGGCGTACGTCGCCTGGAGCGCCTTGTAGCGACCGTCCCGGTCGAAGCCGGCCATGTAGTCGTTCTTGACGACCTGCATCGTGATCGTCGACGCTCCCTGGATCGGCCCCTCGGTCGCGAAGTTCGACAACGTCGCCCGGAACAGCGACCGCACGTTGACGCCGTGGTGGACCCAGAACTCGTTGTCCTCGACGGCGAGGAACGCGTCGACGACGTGATCGGGGACGTCGTCGAGTGAGATCGGCTGGCTGTTCTCGACCTCGAACGATGCGATCTCCCGACCGGCGACGTCGTACACGTAGGTCCGCTGCGCGAGGTCGGCGAAGTCGGGCAGCTCGACCGGGATCTCCTCGTGGGCGTTGGCGATCCGCCACAACCGTGGGGCGACCGCGGCCACGGTGGCGGTGAGCAGCAACGCGCCGGCACCGATCACGAGCACCAGCCGGGCGACCCAGCTCAACTTCCACACAGTGTTCGAACTGTACCGACGGCTCGGGCCGCGTTGGTGGCAGCGCGGTACGGTGCGGCCATGACGATGCCCCATCGCCCCTTCCGTTTCGGTGTCCAGGTCAACGGCACCGGCACCCGCACCGAGTGGGCCGAGCAGGCCCGCCGGGTGGAGGCGCTCGGCTATTCGACGCTGACGATGCCCGACCACTTCACCGACCAGCTGGCGCCGGTGCCGGCGCTCCAGTGCGCCGCCGACGCCACGACGACGCTGCGGCTCGGTGCGTTGGTGTACGACAACGACTACAAACACCCGGTCGTGCTGGCGAAGGAACTCGCCACCATGGACGTCCTGTCGGACGGCCGGGTCGAGATCGGGCTCGGCGCCGGCTGGATGGTGTCCGACTACGAACAGTCGGGCATCGCGTACGACGCACCGGGCGTCCGGGTGAGCCGGTTCATCGAAGGACTCCACGTCATCAAATCGGCGCTCGGGCCCGACCGGTTCTCGTTCGACGGCGAGTACTACACGATCACCGACTACGAAGGCCTGCCGAAGCCGGTCCAGACACTCCCGCCCGTCCTGATCGGCGGCGGCGGCCCGCGCGTCCTGACGTTCGCCGCCCGCGAAGCCGACATCGTCGGCATCAACGCCACCCTCACGTCGGGAGCCGTCGACGAATCGACGTTCGCGACGATGACCGCCGACGCCGTCGACGACAAGGTCGCCACGGTGCGCTCGGCAGCCGAGGCGGCGGACCGACTCGACGCCATCGAGATGAACATCCGGGCGTTCATGGTGTTCATCACCGACGACGTCGACCAGGCGATCGGCACCCTCTCGGAGTTCACCGGCGCGCCGGCCGACGTCATCGCCGATTCGCCCTTCGCGCTGGTCGGACCCACCGACAAGATCATCGACGACCTGCGCGAACGGCGCGAGCGCTGGGGCTTCAGCTACGTGATCGTCGGTCAGAACGACATCGAGCCGTTCGCCCCGGTCGTCGCCGCGCTCGCCGGGACCTGATGCGACGGTCGGTCGCTCCCCTGCTCCTGTCGGCGAGCGTCCTCGTCGCCTGCGGTTCGGACGACGACAGTTCCTCGAGCGACACCGTCTCGATCGACACGGTGACCGCACCGGTGACGACCGCACCGGCGACGGCCGGCCCGACCGAGCCGGCAGCGTCGACGACGGACGTGCAGCGGTTTCCGGACGTGCTGGCCGTCGAGGCGACCGCAGGCGGCGACGGCACGTGGTCGTTCGCCGTCACCATCTCGAGCCCGTACGACACACCGGAGCGGTACGCCGACGGGTGGCGTGTGATCGGACCGGACGGCGAGGTGTACGGCGAGCACACCCTCACCCACGATCACGCCGCCGAGCAGCCGTTCACGCGCACCCAACGCGGCGTCGAGATCCCATCCGACGTGAGCGAGGTGACGATCGAGGGCCGCGACCAGCAGTACGGATACGGGGGTGGCGCCGCGACGATTACGCTCGACCGATAGCGCCATGAACGACTCGACCCCACCCCCCGCCGAGACGACATCCGACACCAACGACGCGAGTGACGACATCCGCCTGCTCGGGCGGCTGATCGGCGACGTGCTCCGAGAGCAATCGGGCGACGACCTGTTCGACCTCGTCGAACGGGTCCGCAGATCCGCCGTCGACGCCCGCCGCGACGGAGCGACGCCGATCGCCGAGCTGACCGAGATGCTGGCCGACGCCGAGCTCGACGACCAGGTGCACATGATCCGCGCCTTCGGATGGCTGTCACTGCTCGCCAACACCGCCGAGGACGTTCACGCCGAACGCCGTCGCCGCTACCACCAGGATCGTGGCGCCGGTGCCCGCGACGGCACCCTCGAGGCGACGTTCGACCGCCTCGTGGGCAGCGACCTCGACAGCGACGCGATCGCGAGCGCCGTCGACGAAGTGCACGTCACCCCGGTGATCACCGCGCACCCCACCGAAGTCCGTCGTCAGACGGTGCTGAGCGTGGTCGAACGCGTCGCCGGACTGCTCGAGCGCCGCGCCCGTGCCGGCGACAGCCCGTCCGAGCTGGCCGAGATCGACGACGCCCTGCGACTCGCCGTGCTCACCCTCTGGGACACCGCCATGCTGCGTCTGTCGAAACTGCGGGTGCGCGACGAGATCAACGAGGCGCTGCGCTACTACCGATCGAGCATCTTCGCCACCGTGCCGCGCCTGCAGCGCGATCTCGAGACGTTGAGTGCCGACCGACTCGGCCACCGACTCGACAACGCCACTCCGATCACCATGGGTTCGTGGATCGGCGGCGACCGCGACGGCAATCCGTTCGTCACCGCGCCGGTCCTCCAGCTGGCCGTCGAGTCGCAGGCGACGCTCGCCTACGAACATCATCTGGTCGAGCTCCATCGCCTGTCGCGCGAGCTCTCGATGTCACTCCGGCTCATCACCCCGACGCCGGCGCTGATGGCGCTCGCCGATCGGTCCGCCGACGACTCGCCGTTCCGGGCCGACGAGCCGTACCGGCGCGCCATGCGCGGCATGCACGCCCGCATGTGGGCGATGGCTGCGTCCGTGCTCGACGAGGTGCCGGGCCCGCTCCCACACGCCGAGCTCGAGCCGTACACGACCGCCGAGGAGCTGGTGGCCGACCTCCACGTCGTCGCCGAGTCGCTGCGTTCTCACGGCGCCGGGCTGCTCGCCGACGAACGGGTCGACCCGCTGCGTCGCAGCGTCGAGATCTTCGGGACACATCTCTGCGGTCTCGACATGCGGCAGAACTCGGCCATCCACGAGGAAGTGATCGCCGAACTGTTCCGGGTCGCCGGCGTCGCCGCCGACTACGCCTCGCTCGACGAGACCGACCGGGTCGCGCTGCTCACCGCCGAACTGTCGAACGCCCGTCCGCTGGTGTCGCCGCATGCGACGTACAGCGAACTGACGTCCGGAGAGGTCGCCGTTCTCCGCGAAGCTGCGTCGGCCCATCGCCGTTTCGGGGCTCGCACGATCCCGCACTACGTCATCTCGATGGCCCAGTCGGTGTCCGACGTGCTCGAGGTGGCCGTGCTCCTGAAGGAGGTCGGTCTGGTCTCGGTCGACGTCGACACCGGGGCGATCCGCTCCGCGCTCGACATCGCTCCCCTCTTCGAGACGATCGCCGACCTCCGCGCCGCCGACACGACCCTCACGGCCCTGCTCGAACACCCGCGCTACGCGCAGATCGTCGAGAGCCGGAACGGATGGCACGAGGTCATGATCGGCTACTCCGACTCGAACAAGGACGGCGGCTACGTCGCGTCCCAGTGGGAGCTCTATCGGGCGCAGCGAGCGCTGGTCGCCGCCGCCGACCGAGCCGGTGTCCGAATCCGTTTGTTCCACGGTCGCGGCGGCACCGTCGGCCGCGGCGGTGGCCCCGCGTACCAGGCCATCCTCGCCCAGCCGCCCGGATCGGTGCACGGCGAACTCCGCATCACCGAGCAGGGTGAGATGGTGGCGGCCAAGTACGCCCAGGCCACCTCGGCACGCCGCAACCTCGAGACGCTGCTGTCGGCGACGCTCGAGGCGAGTTGCCTCGACGGGGAGCGGCTCGGCGACGACGGCGACCGCTACCGCGAGGCGATGGGCGAACTCGCCCAACTCGCCTACGAGGCGTACCGCGGCCTGATCGAGGGCACGGCGTGCGATCGGCCGGGCGAGTTCGTCGACTTCTTCCGCCAGATCACGCCGATCGCCGAGATCGCGAGCCTCAACGTCGGCAGCCGACCGGCGAGCCGCAAGAAGTCCGACCGTATCGAAGACCTGCGGGCGATCCCGTGGGTGTTCGGCTGGAGCCAGGCCCGGCTCAACATCCCCGGCTGGTTCGGCGCCGGATCCGCGTTCGACGCCTTCGCCACGACCGACGAACGCCGCGACCTGCTCGTCGAGATGCACGACCGCTGGCCCTTCTTCCGAGCGATGCTCAACAACATGGGCATGGTGCTCGCGAAGACCGATCTCGACATCGGGCGACGGTACGCCGACGTGCTCGTGACCGACGCGGGTCTCCGTGACGCCGTGTTCGGGATCATCGCCGACGAGCACGACCGGACCCGACGCTGGCACGCCGAACTCACCGGCTCCGACGTCCCCCTCGTCGACAACCCGGCGCTCGCCCGGAGCATCCGAAACCGATTCCCCTACCTCGACCCACTCCACGTCATGCAGGTGGAGTTGCTCCGTCGGTACCGCGACGGCGACCGCGACGAACTCGTCGAGCGGGGCATCCAGCTCACGCTGAACACGATCGCGACCGGGCTCCGCAACTCCGGCTGAGCCGGCGCACACCGGGCCCTGTCCCGTTGCGTTCGGGTCGATGGTCCGTTCAGGGCACCCGGCCCCAACTACTAGCGTCGATGTCATGACCTCCCCCATCAAGCGCATCGCGCTGAGCACCGGTGGCGGCGACGCCCCCGGCCTGAACGCCGTCATCCGTGCCGCCACGCTCGCCGCCCGCAACCGCGGGTGGGACGTCGTCGGGATCCGCGACGGGTTCAACGGCCTGATGGCACCGGAGGAGTATCCGCGGGGCGACGGCGTGATCGAACTGAGTCGAGAGGACGTGCGGGGCATCGTGCACACGGGCGGCACGATCCTCGGCACGACGAACCGCGGCAACCCGACGGCGTATCCGGTGCAGCAGCCCGACGGATCGTGGATCGAGGTCGACCGCTCCGACGAGTTGATCGCCAAGTTCCGTGAACGCGGGATCGATGCCCTCGTCACCATCGGGGGCGACGGTTCCCTCACGATCGGCAACCACCTCCACGAACGCGGCCTTCGTGTCGTCGGAGTCCCGAAGACGATCGACAACGACCTCGAGAACACCCAGTCGACGTTCGGGTTCCACACCGCCGTCGACTTCGCGGCGCAGTGCATCGACCGACTGTTCTCGACCGCGACGTCGCACGGCCGGGTCATCGTGGTCGAGGTGATGGGCCGCTACGCCGGCTGGATCGCCCTCCACGCCGGCGTCGCCTGTGGCGCACACGCCGTCCTGATCCCCGAGATCGAGTTCGATCTCGAACCGGTCGCCGAGACGATCCGCCAGCGCGAGGAGCGAGGCGCCAAGTTCTCGATCGTCGTCGTCGCCGAGGGCGCGCGCCCGCAGGGCGGTGAGGTGTCGGTGCTGGGCAAGGCGGTCGGCCAGGCCGAGAAGCTCGGCGGGATCGGACAGAAGGTGGCCGACGGCCTCACCGAGCTCACCGGCAAGGAGTCGCGCGTCGTCGTGCTCGGACACCTCATCCGCGGCGGCTCACCCACCGCGTACGACCGCCTCCTCGGCCTGCGGTTCGGCGCAGCCGCGATCCGTGCCCTCGAAGAAGGCAAGGACGGCATCATGGTGGCCCTGAACCCGCCGACGGTCGACTACGTGCCGCTGGCATCGGTGACGAAGCGCCAGAAGCACGTGCCGATCGACTGCGACACGATGCTGACCGCTCGCGACATGGGCATCAACTTCGGCGACGAGATGCCGCACGACCTCGACGAGGTCTGGACACCGAACACGCTCGCCTGAACGCATCCCCGTCGAACAGCACGAACGTTCGGCACACCGGGTGGCCGGGTACGGTGGCGCCATGGCCGGTCACGTCATCAGCATCGAGTACTGCGTTCCTTGAGACTATTCCGAGCGCGCCGTGAGCGCCGCCCGTGATCTCCTGCACGACTACCAGCACGTCATCGCCGAGCTGACCCTGGTCACCGGCGGCAAGGGCGTGTTCGACGTCATCGTCGACGGCGAGACGCTCTACTCGAAGCACCAGACCGGCCGCCACGCCGAACCGGGCGAGGTCCTCGCCCTGTTCCGCACGAGCCACGCCGACGGCGTCCCGGTCTACGAGCGCTGAGCGACGGGCGGTTCAGGCGAGCCAGTGGGTCTCGCCGTCGAGCACCTCGATCTCGGGGCGGCTCCAGAGGAAGCGATCGATCGCGTCGAGTTGTTCGTCGACGAGTCGGGCCTCGCTCGCCACCACGGCGAACGCCAGGGTGGCCGACTGCCAGGTGTCCTGGCCGCCCACTTCGGCGGCCGAGACCCCGAATCGGTGGCGGGCGCCGTCGAGCAGCGATCGCACCACCTGTCGCCGGTCCTTCAGCGATTGGGCGTCGGGTATCCGGATCTCGATCTCGACCGCAGCCGCGTGCATCCCGCGGACGCTACAACGACGAACGGTGTCGGATCCGTTGCGTCGGACCGTTCGACGCTCAGCTGGCGAGGGCGGGTTCGCGGCGGCTCGTGCGCGAGAGCGCCATCGTGACGCGGAGGAACGCCCGCTCGCGGACGACGGTCTTTTCGTCGTGGTCGAGCAACACGTCGACGGCGACCGGTGCGACCTGCAGCGTGCGGGCACGACGGGCGAGCATCTCGGCG
>JBPEWX010000608.1:0-1614 GCA_052032235.1 Ilumatobacter sp.
TCGAGCCGGCGACGCCCGCCGGCGGCAACGGTGGGGAGAATCCCGGCAACGGCAACGGCAACGGCAACGGCAGCGGCAACGGCAACGGCAACAATGCCGGCGGCAACGGCGACGCGCCCGAGGTGCCCGGGAACGGCAACGCTCCCGTCGAGCCGGGCAACGGCAAGCCGCCGACCGAGCCCGGCAACGGCAAGCCCTGAGCCGCCGTCGGCTCGGATATCGTCGACAGGGTGTCCGCCCGCCACGAACCACACGCCGGCCACCGCGACGTCTCCGGAGGGCTGGCCCGCGCGTCGGTGTTCGGTGTCAGCGACGGTCTCGTCTCCAACGTGTCGCTGATCCTCGGGTTCGCCGGATCCGGGGTCGACAACAGTGTCGTCCGGCTCGCCGGACTCGCCGGTGCCGTCGCCGGTGCGATCTCGATGGCGGCCGGCGAATGGGTGTCGGTCACCTCACAGAACGACCTGATCCGACGTGAACTCGACGTCGAGCGACGCGAACTCGAGCACAATGCCGAGGCCGAAACCGACGAGCTCGCCGCGATCTACGAGTCGCACGGTATCGAACCCGAACGCGCCGCCGCAGCAGCGGCGGACGTGATGAAGAACTCCGACATCGCGCTCGGCGTCCACGCCCGTGAGGAGCTGGGCGTCGCCCCCGACGAGCTCCCCTCCGCGCTCGGCGCGGCGGCGTTGTCGTTCCTGTGCTTCATCTTCGGCGCGTTCCTCCCGCTCGGCCCGTTCTACGTGTGGTCCGGCGGCACCGCCGCGGCCGTGGCGCTCACGATCGGGGTGATCGCCGCCGCTGCCGTCGGTGGCATCGTCGCCAAGTTCGCCGAGCGACCGTTGTGGTTCGGCGTCGTCCGGCAGGTCGCGATCGTGCTCGTGGCGTGCGGTGTGACCTACGCGATCGGCGAGATCGCCGGTGTCAGTCTGAGCTGAGCGAACGGCGAGCCCGGGTCGCCCGCAGCTCCGCCTCGGACGACGACGCACCCCAGGCCGTCAGGTGTCCCATCTTGCGACCCGGTCGTGCTGCCGACTTGCCGTAGAGGTGGAGCGCCGTGGTGCTCGTGACGCCGTCCGCCCACGAGGGTGGGTCGGGTTCCCAGAGATCACCGAGCAGGTTCACCATCGCCGCAGCGGGTTGCGTGAGCGAGGTGTCGCCGAGTTCGAGTCCGCAGATCGCACGGATCTGCTGTTCGAACTGGCTGGTCTGTGCGGCGTCGAGTGTCCAGTGGCCGCTGTTGTGGGGGCGGGGTGCCAGTTCGTTGACGAACAGGTCGCCGTCGACCACGAAGAATTCGACGGCGAGCACGCCGACGTAGTCGAGCGCGTCGGCGATCGTCATGGCGAGACCGACGGCACGGTCGGCCAGCCGGGCCGGTACTCGGGCGGGCACCACCGACAGGTCGAGGATGCCGTCGACGTGGCGGTTCTCGGCGATCGGGTAGGCGGCGAAGGCACCGTCGGCACGACGGGCGACGACCGCGCTCACTTCGGTCTCGAGGTCGAGCGCCTGCTCGACCACACACGGGACGCCGCCGAGCAGCCGCCACGCAGCACGCATCGACGACGCATCGTCGACACGCTGCTGGCCCTTGCCGTCGTATCCGAG
>JBPEWX010000609.1:0-2109 GCA_052032235.1 Ilumatobacter sp.
GATGGCGAGCAGCGCCATGCTGGCGTTGCGCTGACCGGCACCGGTGGCGGGCAGTGTGCCGGCCCCGGCGTCGAACGCCGTCGTGGTCGTCTGCGACCCGGCGGTCGTCGTCGGCCCTTCCGTCGTCGTCGTCGAGTCGGCGATCGTGGTGGTGGTCGTGGTGGTCGTCGACGTGGTGCTCGTCGTCGTCGGCTGGTCGTCGCTGGCGATCGTGATGTCGACACGGTTGCCCCACTCGAGCACGAACGTCGCGTCCTCGTCGGGCAGGATCTCCAGGTCGATCGGTTCGGTGGTGACGGTCTGCGTCACCGTCGAGACGTAACCGTCGGGACCGACCTCACCGACCGTGTACTGACCGATCGGGAAGGTGTCCGACAGGCAGGTGCCGTCGAGCGCGCAGGCGACGGTGGTGACGATGGCGCCCTCGTCGTCGTACAGCTCGATGGTCCAGTCGTCGGGGGTGGCGGTGCGCCCGTCGTCGTTGGTGACGGTCTTGTACACGTCGAGTTGTGACTCGACGTACAGGTTCCCGACGGTGCAGCGGGCGAAGTACGAGAACAGGTCGTCGGGTTCGGGGGTCATCCCGAAGGTCGCGTTCAGGTCGTCGAACCGTTCCTCACCGATGATCACGCCGCCGCCGTCGGGCCAGTCCGACTCGCAGACCGGTCGGAACGGTGTGTAGCCGTACTCCGGTTCTTCGCCGAGCGCGTACCGTCCGGGTTCGAGTTCGACCCAGCCGCACAGGATGCCGATGTCTTCTTCGGACTCGCACATCTCCGGCGACGGGTCGTTGGTGGTGCCGACGACCTCGCCGCCGAACTCGGGGAAGATCTCCAGCGTGAAGTCGTCGACCTCGAGCGGCCCGGATTCGAGTTGCGGCAACACCTTGTCGATCGCGACGGTCGGCGCGACGACGGTCGCGCGGCAGATGACGAGGCCCGACCCGGAGGTGAAGTCGATGATGGGCCCGCCCAGGAGTCCGCAGGACCGCACGACGGCGTGCGGTGCGGGTGGCGTGGGCAGGACGAGTTCGTACGACGAGCCCGGCGCCAGGTCGCAGGTGTACTGGACCGCGGCTGCGAACGCGTTCTCCGCGGGGGTGCCTGCCGCACACGTCGGTGTGATCGTGGCGCCACCGTCGACGATGAACGACGGCGGGTAGGCCGCCAGGTTGCCCTTCTGCGACCCGGTCGCGCCGGCGAACACGACGACCGACGGTGTCGGCGGATCGTCGCCCGCGTCGGCCGTCGACGACAGTCCGATCGCCCCGACGGAGACCGCCAGTGCTCCCAGGATCGTGAGTACCCGCTTCATGTCAGCCACCTTTCCCCGCTGTGCTGCTGCCCGGAAACGCTAGACGATCTCCGAACACCGCTCGGACGAAAATCCGCCTCGTCGCGCCGACGAGCACGCATCGTCGGGAACCGGGCGTGGGGGTCGGGCCGTCAGAGATGTATGGGGAGCTTGCGTGAACATCGAGGGTCGTCGATCGCGGTAGCGGTCGCGGCAGCAGCCATCGCCACCGCGGGGTGCGCACCGAATGGTCCGGCACCGCCGTCGGCGGGCGGGGGCGAGGGGTCGGCGACCAACCCGTCGACCGCCTCGCCCGGCTCGTCGGGCTCGCCCGGCTCGTCGGGCACGTCCGGGTCCGGTGGAGCCGGAACGTTCGTGCGGGCGATGGCGCCGTTCGACGACTGCGACGCCTTCCTCCGCCATGTGAAATCGGAGGCGTCCGAGCGGGTCGGCCCGTGGGGACTCGACCCGTATGGCGGCTCCTGGGGCGTGGACGATGCGTCGGACGGTGCGATGGACGAGTCCGCCGACGAGCCGGCCGACGACGGCGGCGACATGGGCGCGGAGGTCCCCGCATCGGATGCGGGTTCGGGGGAAGACGACGGTGGAGTGTCCGGCACGAACGTGCAGGAGACCGGTGTCGACGAAGCCGACGTCGTGAAGACCGACGGCGACCGGATCATCGTCATCGACGGCAACGTGTTCCGTCACGTCGACATCACCGACGTCGACCCGATCGTCACCGACGCGCTCCGGTTGGGGGACGGTTGGCAGTACGAGTTGTTCCTCGACGGGGATCGAGCGATCGTCGTCGGC
>JBPEWX010000061.1:0-1766 GCA_052032235.1 Ilumatobacter sp.
GACCCCAATCCTCGGTCATCGTGTGACGGTGATGACGTCGATCACCGGGGTGTGTGGGTCGAACCGACGGAGGGCTTCTGCGGCTGCCTTGACGATCGACGGGAGCCGCGAGTCGTCCGCCGGCGCGTGGACCTCGAGACGGAGTCGGTGGGGTTCGCGACGGACGGCGAAGCTGATCGGTGGATCGTCGACGTCGACGTCGTCGGGCGCGACGACGGCCGCCATCAGCAGCTCGCGACGGATCGCCGCCACGTGGGCGTCGCCCGACCGAGCCGCCCGCTCGCACGTGCCGATCAGATCGCTCGGGGCAAGGTGGGTGCCCGGTCCGAACGACACGGCCGCGCGTGGGTCACCGGCCACGACGACCGGCACCCGGTAGCGGGCGGCGCACAGCGCACCGCGCTCGTCGGCAGCGAGCGGTCCACCCTGTCGCCCCACCACGGCGACGTCGATGTCGCCCCCGTCGAGCGGACACACGCCGGTCGGTTCGAGGCCCTTGCAGGGAGCAGACGGGTCGACGGGCGTGCAGCCCTCGATCGTGTGTCCGTGTTCGCGCAGTTCGCGTTCGGCGGCAGCCGCCGCCTGGGACTGCCCTTCGACCAGCAGCACCTTCATGTGACCCCTCCTCACGGTGTCGCCCTGCCGCCGAGAACCCCCACCGGCCGGATCGTTCCAGGTTCGTCCGATCCCCGCCTCGACGGCAGGGCCTTTGGTCCCGTTCCGCTCGTAGCGGGGTCGACCGATCGGGCACGATGGGACCATGACCGCACCACTCGACGGGATCCGCGTGCTCGACTTCACCCGGGTGTTGTCGGGTCCGCACTGCACCCGGATGTTGTCCGACCTCGGCGCCGAGGTGATCAAGGTCGAGCCGCCCGACGGCGACATCACCCGGTTCACGTCGCCCCGGCGCAACTCGATGCCGAGCTACTACGCGCAACAGAACGCCGGCAAGCGGTCGGTGAGCATCAACCTGGCGAGCGACGAGGGATCGGCGGTCGCGATGCGCCTCGCCGAACAGGCCGACGTCGTCGTCGAGAACTTCCGACCGGGCGTGATGGACAAGTTCGGCCTGTCGTACGAGGCGGTGTCGGCAGCGAACCCTCGCATCGTCTACGCGTCGATCACCGGGTACGGGGCCACCGGGCCCTGGAAGCATCGGCGTGCCTACGCACCCGTCGTGCAGGCCGAGACGGGCCTGACGAAGTCGCAGGGCGACCACGGTCGCGGCGGTGTGTACCGCACCGACCGCCACAGCCACGCCGACGTGTACACGTCGCTCGACGCCGCCGCCGGTGTGTTGGCCGCGCTGTACCAGCGGGAGCGGACCGGCCGTGGCCAATGGATCGACATCGCGATGGCGCAGGTCATGCTCTACGTGAACGAGCACGTCCACGACGAGCTGTACGACGGCGCCATCGATCCGGATTGGGTGCGCAGCTTCGGCAACGAATCGCAGCCCGTCGTCACCCTCGCCGATGGCACCGCGATGGCGATCGCGGGCAACCCGGCGTCGAAGGGCACGTTCGAGATGTACATGCGCGCCATCGAACGGACCGACCTCATCGACGATCCCCGCTTCGCCACCGTGGCCGGTCGGCTCGAGCATCTCGACGTGGTGCTCGGTGCGATCGCCGAGTTCGCGGCGACGGTGCCGAACACCGACGAACTCGAACGCATCCTCGCCGAGCATCGGCTGGCGAGCGGCACGATCCGGTCGGTCCGGGAGGTGTGCGACTCGGAGTGGGCCGAAGAGCGCAATGTGA
>JBPEWX010000610.1:0-3212 GCA_052032235.1 Ilumatobacter sp.
CCCGACGAAGACTGGTTCGGCGTCGACGCCGAGCTCCTCCGCCAGTTCACGTCTGGCGGCGTCGGCTCGATCCTCGCCGGCGGCGACGACCCCTCCCGCTCCGATGTCCCACCAGCCCGGATACACGTCCTTGTGGTCGGCGCGACGCTGGACCACCAGCCGACCGTCGGACGTCGTCACGATCACCGCCACCGAACGGTGGAGCAGGTTGTCGGCTCGCATCGTCGAACGCGTGACGACGCCGATCACGCGGTCGTCGTCGTCGACCCACTCGACGCGTTCGTCGTCGGCACCCATGCCGCCACGCTACGTCGGAGCGGCCGGACGCAGCGCGAGTACGGTCGGGCCGATGAGTCTCGACACGTTGCGCGACGAAGCGCTCGATCTGCAGGACGACACCGTGGCGTTGCGGCGCCGGCTCCACGAGCGGCCCGAACTCGGCAACGACCTGCCGATCACGCGCGACGCGGTGCTCGAGTCGCTCGAGGGGCTGCCGCTCGACATCACGCTCCACGAGTCGACCTCGGGGATCGCCGCACTCCTGACCGGGGGTCGGCCGGGACCGACCGTGCTGCTCCGTGGCGACATGGATGCGCTCCCGCTCGACGAATCGACCGGGCTCGACTTCTCGTCGAAGACCGACGGCCAGATGCACGCCTGCGGTCACGACACCCACACGGCGATGTTGTCGTCGGCGGCGAAGGTGCTGTCGGCCCACCGCGACGAGATCGCCGGCCGGGTGCTGTTCATGTTCCAGCCGGGCGAGGAGGGTCACCACGGCGCCAAGTACATGCTCGACGAGGGACTGCTCGACGTACCGCCGTTGGCCGACGGCTCCGAATCGCCGGTCACCGGTGCGTTCGCGCTCCACATCACGTCGACCATCCCGACCGGCATGGTCGCGACGCGTGGCGGCGCCTGCATGGCATCGGCCGACAGCTTCGTGATCCGGGTGCACGGTGAAGGCGGCCACGCCAGCGAGCCGTTCCGCACGATCGACCCGGTGCCGATCGCCTGCGAGATCGTCCAGGCGCTCCAGCTGATGGTGACGCGACGGATCGACGTGTTCGACCCGGCGGTCGTCACCGTCGGGCGTATCGAGGCCGGCACGACCAACAACATCATCCCCCACGTCGCCGAGATCGAGGGCACGATCCGCACCGTCAGCGAGGCGACACGCGCCAAGGTCCACGACCACCTCCGGCGCGTCGCGAGCAACATCGCCGAGGCGCACGGTGCGACCGCCGAGCCCGAGATCATCCTCGGTTACCCGGTGACGTCGAACCACGACCAGTTCGCCGACTTCACGCTCGACACCGCCCGAGAGGTGCTCGGCGCCCACAACGTGCATCGGCTCCCGAACCCGATCATGGGGGCGGAGGACTTCTCGTACGTGCTCAACGAGATCCCCGGGACGATGATGTTCCTGGGTGGCACCGCACCCGACCGTGACGCACGATCGGCGCCGGCGAATCACTCCAACCTCGTGGTGTTCGACGAAGACGCGATGCCGGCGGGCGTCGAGCTGTACGCGCAGATGGCGCTGCGTCACCTCGGCGCCGACTGAGGCTCGCTCGGCCACGAGTCGATCGCCGCCGTCAGCCCGTCGATCAGCGACCGGGTGTGCGGCACGATCGGGTCGTGCCAGTCCCACCAGAGCGGGCTCGAGCCCCGGACACGTGGTGGCAGCTCGATCTGCACGCCGCCACCCGCCGGCACGTTGACCGGGTTCTTCGGATGCACACCCCGCAGCTCGATCGGGATCCGCTCGAGATCGTCGACGATGTCGTACGCGGGCAGTGCCGTCCGGAGGTGGCCGGCAACGTGGGCGGCGAGTGCGCGGTTGCCCCCGCCGAGCAGCAACGAGGTGAACAGGTTCCGGCGGCCGTATCCGTGCACGGTGACGACCACGTCGACGTGATCGACGAACGCCGCCAGGCGCGTCGACTGATCGGGCGTCACCCTGGTCGAGGGCAGGTGGACCGTCCAGCCGGGAGGGTGCACGACGCCGTAGTACGAGGCACCCGACCGTTCGGCCGTCTCACGGGCGACGACGTCGGTCATGGCCTCCAGGCCCCCGCCGTGGTACGCCATCACACCGAACCGGCCCCGGAGCTCGCATTCCTCGACGACGCCGGGCGTGGCGAGCACCTGGGCGAAGCTCGGCTGCGTCATCCCTCCATGGTCGCGCGAGGCCCGCGTTAGAGTCGGATCGATGCTGGTGTGGATGGACCTGGAGATGACCGGCCTCGATCACACCTCGGACGTGATCGTCGAGATCGCGACGTTGGTGACCGACGACGAGTTGCAGATCGTCGCCGAGGGCCCCGACCTGGTCGTGCACCAGCCCGACGACGTGCTCGCCCGCATGGATCCGTTCGTGGTCGACATGCACACGCGATCGGGACTGCTCGATCAGATCAAGGCCTCGACGATCACCCTCGAGGAGGCCGGCGCCGAGACGCTGGCGTTCATCAAGGAGCACGCGCCGGTCGAACGCACCGTGCCGCTGTGCGGCAACTCGATCGGCACCGACCGACGCTTCCTCGCCGCCTATCTCCCCGAGATCGAGGAGTACCTGCACTATCGCTCGGTCGACGTCTCGAGCGTGAAAGAACTCGTCCGTCGCTGGTACCCGGACGTGTTGGGCGCCCGCGGGTGGAAGCAGGGCGCCCATCGTGCCCTCGACGACATCCGCGAGAGCGTGAGCGAGCTCCAGACGTACCGTGACCTCGTGTTCGCCGGACCGGACGAGGTCGCCACCCGGCTCGCCGCGATGAAGGCTGCGGCAGCGGGTGCGCCCGCCGCCGACGGGTCGCCCGACGTCGTCGTCGGCACGAGCGATGCGTCGCCGGCCGACTGAACCGGCGGCGGTCGCCGCCGCTGTGCTGCTGCTCGCGTCGTGCGCGAGCGGTGACGGCCGCGAGTTGGCCGAAGCGGTCGACCCGCTGCCCGTGCGTGTCACCACGATCGCACCGGGCGACGCGACCGTCGGGACCGATGGCGCCGCAGCCACGCTCGACCTGCCCACGGTCGTGACCGGTGTGCCGGCGCCGTCCATCTCGGGGGACCCAGAGGCGGCCGGGCGGGTGACGATCGACGAGCTGTCGAGCCCCGAGAACGGGATCGCCCTCGTCGTCGGGCGCGGCGCCGTCGCGGCCGACCCCGTCACCGTCGACGACGTCACGGCCGACGTGGTCGCCTTCGACGTC
>JBPEWX010000611.1:0-6964 GCA_052032235.1 Ilumatobacter sp.
CTGCGCGTGTCAGCCGGCGGTGGTGGTGGTCGTGGCGTCGCCGGCGACCGGCGGGCTCGTGACCTGCGTGCTGCCGCCGGTGGCCGTGTCGGGGTTGAGCTCCTCGAGCGTCTTGCCCGCCTTGTCGTTGCCCAACATCAGCAACACGTCGGCACCCATGAGGTCGCCGTCGGCGGTCGGCGGCGTGTCGGGCATCGGCAAGACGTCGGAGACGCCGCCGAGCACCTCACCGAGCGACTCGGCCACCGGCAGCGCCTGCGTGTTCGACTCGACGTAGTAGATGACCGACGTCTCGAGCGTGCCGACCGACGTGCTCGCATTGACGGCACCGGCGACCGTGAACCCGGGACCGGTCTCGAGCGCGCGCTGCATCTGGCCCGCCGAACCGCCGACGTTGTTGGCGTTCGCGACGAGCACCGAGGCGCCCTCGGTGACGATCGGAGGCTCGGTGGTCGGCGGTGCGAGCGTCGCCACGGTGGTGGCCGACGGGTCGAGCGTCGTGACGGTGCCGGCGTCGCCGCCGTCGTCGGAGCCGTTCGACGTGCCGACGGGGAAGTCGAGTGCGTCGTCGCCACCGTTGCTGATCGAGTTGAGGATCAGGAACCCGGCGACGACCGCCACGAGCGCGAGCACGATCGCCACGGCACCGCTGACCGGCGCGCCCCCGTCGCCGACGCGGGGGTTGCGGCGGGGCATCTGGCCGGACGCATCGGTCATGTCGCTCATCGGTGGTTGCCTCCCTGGGCGTCGGTCCCGGTGTCGAGGCGTTCGCGGCGACGGCGCAGGCGCTGACGCTGCAGACGCCGAACCACGAGCGGGTCGTGATCCATGGCTTCGGGCGTCTCGAGCAGATCGTTCAGCTCCGCATAGTACTCGTCGGCAGAACAGTTGAACCGCGCGCGGATCAGGGTCTCCTTCGGCTCGTCGAAGGTCCAGAAGTTGCGCTCGAACTCGAGCATCGCCTGATGCCGCTCACTGATCACCCGCCTAGCCTGGCGCTCCGACGGGGTCATTTACAAGCACCCCCACCGACTTTGTTCGTGACGTCGGACCACCGGCGCCGTGGAGCGCTCCGCGAGCGGCGCTCTAGTCTGGAGCGGGTGACGCTGACCGACGACGACGCGCCCCGTTCCGACCGACCGTTCCTGATCGGGGTGGCCGGCGGATCGAACTCCGGCAAGACCACCATCGCCCATCGCCTGGCCGACATGATGGGCGACGACCGGTTGTCGCTCATCAAGCTCGACTCGTACTACAACGAGCGTTCCGACGAACCGATCGAGGAGCGCGCCGCCGCCAACTACGACCATCCCGACGCGTTCGACTGGGACCTCCTGAACGACCACGTCGCCGCGCTCTCGGCAGGGGCGTCGGTGAACGTGCCGATCTACGACTACACGATCCACGACCGGTCGGCCGAGTGCGAGACGGTCAACTCGACGAAGGTGATCGTCGTCGAGGGGATCCTCGTGCTGTGGGAGCCACGTCTGCGCGAGCGGTTCGATCTCAAGATCTTCGTCGACACCCCGGCCGACCTGCGCATCATCCGCCGACTCCAACGCGACGTCGCCGAGCGCGGGCGAACGCCCGAGAGCATCCTCGATCAGTACCTCACGACCGTTCGGCCGAGCCACGAACGATTCATCGAGCCGAGCAAGCGCTACGCCGACGTGATCGTGCCGGAGGGTGGCCTCAACCGACCGGCGATCGAGGTGTTGCTGGCGCGGGTTCGGGAGTTGGCGGGCTGACGGCCGCTCAGCCGTCGGCTTCGGTCGTGTCGGTCGACGCCTCGGTGGTGTCGGTCGACTCGGTGGTGTCCGAACCGTCGTCGCTGTCGTCGCCCGAGTCGTCGCTCGCGGCGGGAGCACGACCTTGCAGCTCCTCGAGCGTCTTGTCGGCGGTGTCGTTGCCCATCGAGACGATGACGGTCGCGTCACCCGGGTCGCCCGAATCGACCGGCGCCGGCACGCCGACCTCGAACACCTGGATGTCGCCGCCGCCGAGCGCCTCACGGAGCGACTCGGCGACCGGCAGCGCGTTCTCGTTCGCCGGGTCGTAGTAGATCTTCGTGACCTCGAGCTGTCCCTCGGTGCCGTTGGTGGCCGTGCCCATCTCGAAGCCGACGGCAGCCAGGCGGTCGGACATCCGTCCGGCGGCACCGTTGACGTTGGACGAGTTGGCGACGATCACGATCGCCCCCTCGGTGACGTAGTCGGGTTCGTCGGGGACCACCGGTGTGGTTTCGGTGGCGGTCGTGGTGGTGGTCACGGCCGCCTGCGTCGTGGTGGTCGCCGCTGCGAGTGTGGTGTCGGGCGTGGTGTCGTCGGACTCGTCGTCGCCGCCTCCGCAGGCACCGAGCGCGAACGCGGCGAGCGCGACACCCGCGACGACGCCGAACGTTCGGCGACGGCGCGGCCGGCCGGCGACCGTCTGGATCGATGACGAGCTGGACGATGCGCGCTTCACACCGTGAAAACTAGTCGCGACCAGGGAGGTGATGCGTGGCACCCTCCCGAACAGGGTGCGCGACCGTCAGATCTCGGCGTCGACCGCAGCGAGAATCGCGCTGAGGTCGTCGGGAACCTGCGACACGTCGATGTCGTGGCCGGCCACGGGCGCTTCCTCCGCGCGGCGACCGACGCCGGCGAACGTGCCCGCCGGCGCCATCGCCGGCAGGGTCGCCATCACCTGGGTGACGACGTTCTGGTCCCACTGGCTGCCGGCGTGCTCACGCAGGATCGCGAAGGCCATGTTGACCGGCATCGCCTTCCGGTACGGACGGTCGTGGGTCATGGCGTCGAGGGCGTCGCACACCGCGATGATGCGTGAGGCGAGCGGGATCTGGTTGCCGGCGAGTCCGTCCGGGTAGCCGGCACCGTCCATCCGTTCGTGATGCGAGCGGACGATCTGGGCAGCGTCGGCCAGCGACGGCTCGGACGCCAACATCTGCTCGCCGTCGGCCGGGTGCAGCTTGATGACCTCGTACTCCTCGGGAGTCAGGCTCGCCGGCTTCTTGAGGACGGCGTTCGGCGTGTTCAACTTGCCGACGTCGTGCAGCATCGCGGCAAGCCCGAGATTGCGGAGGTCGCGAGGCGACAGCCGCATCCGCTCGCCGACCCGGATGGCGAGTTCGCCGGTGCGGACGACGTGGTCGCGGGTGATCTGGTCCTTGCGCTCGAGATCGGCGACGAACTGGTGCACGACCGGGCTCAGACCGAGCTCGAACGCGACGAGCGGATCACTGGCGAGCACCGGAGCGAAGATGTCCTGGGCGGACTTGGTCATCCGGCGGGTGGCTGCCATGCAGATGCAGGCGGCGAACACGCCGACGCTGCCCGCGACGTGCAGCAGCCAGAACCCGGCGCTGTACGCGGTCTCGACAACCGGCAGGATGGCGGTCATCGAGATCAAGACGAGTGACAGCGACGCGATCAGGTTGGCCGGGCTCCGGCCGAGTTCGTAGAGACGCAGCTGCCGGAGCGACAGCGACCCCATGGCGGCGACGACGATCAACGTCATTGCGATCGTGAACGGCGCATGCGGCCCGGGGACGGCGACGAGATCGGGGAAGAAGACGATCACGGACGACAGCACGAACACGCCGAGCAGCGACAGCAACGTCCAGTCGCGCCAGCGCCGGGCGGCCCACCGACCGAACGCGGACATCGGCCGCATCAGCGGCAGGGCGACGATCACGGCGACCGGAACGGCGAGATACATCGAGGTGCGGAACGCCTCGTTGTCGTCGTAGAGCACGCCGGGCGTGGTCAGCCCGTGCACCAACGGCAGCACCGAGGTCACCATCATGGCGGTGCCGAGGAGACCGATCTCGGCCATGTCGCGCTGGTCGGCGAGGGCGATGGTGATCGTGGATGCAATCACACACGCCGCGGCCGTCACGGTCACGAGGGTGAACAGCAGCTGGGGGTTGTCCCAGGTGGTCGTGGCCGACGGGCCGAGCAAGGTCGCCGCCGCGACGGCGACCATCACGCCCACGAGGAGCAGCCAGGCCACGCGGCCGGAGGAACGACGCAAAGAAGTCACGTCCGGTGTATCGGCAGCCGTCCGGTCGGGCTTGAGCCGGTCGCGCCCGAGCGGACGACGCTCCGATCGTTCGTCACCGCATCGGCTTTGCCACGATGAGGACGTGACGGCGACGAGCGAACCGACGACCCGCGACGAGCTGACGGCCAGGTATCGGGCCGAACGCGACAAGCGTCTGCGCGAGGACGGCAACGCCCAGTACGTCGAGCCGACGGGGCGGTATGCCCACTTCCTCGACGACCCGTGGTCGGAGCTGCCCGAACGCGAGCCGTTGCACGACGAGGTGACCGTGGCGTTCATCGGCGGCGGGTTCGCCGGTCTCGTCACGGGTGCCAAGCTCAAACAGGCCGGCATCGACGACGTCCGCATCATCGAGAAGGGCGGCGACGTCGGCGGCACCTGGTATTGGAACCGCTATCCGGGCGCCCAGTGCGACACCGCGGCGATGATCTACCTGCCACTGCTCGAAGAGACCGGGCACATGCCGTCGGAGAAGTACACGCACGGACCGGAGATCTACGAGCACACGCGCCGCATCGCCGAGACGTTCGGCCTGTACGACAATGCGCTGCTCGGCACCGAGGTGACCTCGCTCGAATGGGACGACGAGACCAAGCGGTGGGTGATCCGAACGAACCGAGGCGACGAGATGCGCGCCAAGTTCGTGGCGATGGGCACCGGCCCGCTCCATCGCCCGAAGCTGCCCGGCATCCCCGGCATCGAGACGTTCGGCGGGCACGCGTTCCACACGAGCCGGTGGGACTACGAGTACACCGGCGGCGACCCCGACGGCGGCCTGATGACCGGCCTGGCCGACAAGCGGGTCGGCATCATCGGCACCGGCGCGACCGCCGTGCAGTGCGTTCCGCATCTCGCCCGTTCCGCCGGCGAGCTGTTCGTGTTCCAGCGGACGCCGTCGTCGATCGACGTCCGCAACAACCACGAGATCGACCCCGACTGGTTCTCGACGCTCGAACCCGGCTGGCAGCGGCAGTGGCTCGAGAACTTCATGATCCTGCAGACCGGCGGTTTCGCCGACGACGACCTGGTGAAAGACGGCTGGACCGACATCAGTCAGCGGATCCGCGACCGGGTGCTCGCCGACCCGGACGCGACGATGGACCCGGCGTCGTGGCTGAAGGCGTACGAAGACAGCGACGACGAGAAGATGGCCGAGATCCGTGCCCGCGTCGACGAGATCGTGAACGACCCCGACACCGCCGAGGCGCTCAAGCCGTGGTACCGCCAGCTGTGCAAGCGACCGTGCTTCCACGACGAGTACCTCCAGTCGTACAACCGGCCGAACGCCCATCTGATCGACACCGACGGCAAGGGCGTCGAGCGCATCGACGAGACCGGCGTGTGGGCCAACGGCGAGCACTACGAGCTCGACTGCCTCATCTATGCGTCCGGTTTCGAGGTCGGCACCAGCTACGAGCGCCGGTCGGGCTACGACACGATCGGGCGCGACGGCGTCGCGCTGTCCGAGAAGTGGGCCGACGGCATGCTGTCGTTCCACGGGATGCACGTCCACGGTTTCCCGAATCTGTTCGTGGTCAGCCCGTCACAGGCGGCCAACCTCATCTCGAACGTGCCGCACAATCTGGTCGAGGCCGGCGAGACGATCGCCCGCATCCTCGATCATGCGATCGAGATCGACGCCGACGAAGTCGAGGTGACCCAGGAGGCGGAGGACCGATGGGTCGAGCTGCTCGAGAAGCACGGTCGCCGGTTCGGGAACAATCAGGAGTGCACCCCCGGCTACTACAACAACGAAGGGCAATCGCCCGGACGTCGCGGCCTGCTCAACTCCGCCGGCTACCCGGCCGGCCCGGTGGCGTTCTTCCAGTACATCGACCAGTGGCGCACGTCCGGCGAGTTCGAGGGGCTGGAATTCCGGTGAAGCCCAGCTGAATTCGGGCGATAACGGCGACCTGCCGTTGGCGTCCGATCGGTGGGGAATAGGCTCGAAGGAGAACGGCGTTGACTCGGCAGCCCGTCGACCACACGCCACACCCGAGAAACCACCGATGCCGCACCGCCTCCCCCTTTCCGCTCTCGCGCTCGTCGTCCTCGCCGGCTGCTCGTCGGCCACGATCAACGCGACCGCCGACGATCCGACGTCGCCCTCGTCCGCCGACACGGCGACCGACACGACCGACACTGCCGACACTGCCGACGATGGGCTCGTGTCGAACACGACCGTCCCCGTGACCGAACCGAGCACGACGACCGTGCCGGCCACCACCACCACGACGCTGCCGCCGCCCCCGGTCACCCTGCCCGAACGCGAGATCCCGCCGCTCGCGGCGATGACGCCGCCGCTCGAGCCGGTCGGCACGTCCAGTGGCGAGGCGACCAAGCGTGCCCAGTGGCGCCTGATCGAGCTCGGGTTCTGGCTGCAGGACCCGAACGGCCGCTACGACCAGACCACCCAGCAGGCCGTCATGGCGTTTCAGAAGTACTACGGCCTCGAGGCCGACGGTTCGCTCGGGCCGATCACCGCGGCGACGCTGAGCGAGGTCGACGAACGGCCGAGCGGTGCGAGCACGGCCGGCACCCTGGTCGAGGTCGACAAGTCGAAGCAGCTCGTGTTCATCGTCGACGAGGGCGTCACCACCTGGGTGCTCAACACCTCCACCGGCACCGAGGTGCCGTACGACACGATCAACAAGAACACCGGCGCGCCCGAGTCGGGCGACTCCGTGACCCGACCCGGCGTGTTCGAGGTCAACCGTCAACGCGAAGAGGGCTGGTGGGCCGGCGACCTCGGTGAGATCTACCGGCCGAAGTACTTCGACGGCGGCATCGCCCTGCACGGGTCGAACTCCATCCCGAACTACCCGGCGTCGCACGGCTGCGTGCGTCTCAGCACGGCGGCGATGGACTGGATCTGGGACGCCGACATCGTCCCGATGCG
>JBPEWX010000612.1:0-2741 GCA_052032235.1 Ilumatobacter sp.
GAAACGTCGACTCCGTCGCCGTTCCCTGCGACACCCGACCCGGTTCTTCTCGATCACGGTCAGGATCTGGCCGCAATAGGGTGGACGATGTGGACATGCACACCACCACCCAGCAGTCCCCGTCGGCGGCGCCACCCGGCGCTGCTGCCATCACCACCCGCGGGCTCGCCCGACGGTTCGGCGAGTTCGACGCCGTCGCCGGGATCGATCTCGAGATCCGGACCGGCGAGATCTACGGCTTGCTCGGCCCCAACGGTGCCGGCAAGTCGACCACCGTCCGAATGCTCTGCACCCTGCTCGGACCGACGGGCGGTTCGGCCACCGTGGCCGGCTTCGACGTCGCCGAGCAGTCGAACGAGGTCCGTCTCCGCATCGGCGCGGCACTCCAGGAGGCAGCGCTCGACCCGAAGCAGTCCGGCATCGAACTGCTCCGGTTGCAGGGCCGCCTCTACGGGTTGCACCGCGACGAAGTCGACCGACGCGTCGCCGACCTGACGCAGATGATCGATCTGGGCGAGGCGATCGAGCGACCGATCGGTACCTACTCGGGCGGGATGCGCCGCCGACTCGACCTTGCGGCGGCGCTGGTGCACAACCCCGACGTGCTGTTCCTCGACGAGCCGACCACCGGCCTCGACCCGGTGAGCCGGGCGAGGGTGTGGGACGAGGTGCGCACGTTGAACGAGCAGCTGGGCATGACGATCCTGCTCACCACGCAATACCTGGAGGAGGCCGACGTGTTGGCCCATCGGGTCGGCATCATCGACGGTGGCCGCTTGGTGGCCGAGGGCACGCCGGCCGAGCTGAAGCGACAGGTCGGCGCCGACCTCGTGATCGCCCGCATCGACGGGGCCGCCTCCGATGCGGTGGCGGCGGTCGGGTCGATCGACGATCTCGAGGTGGTCGACGCAACCGACGGCGAGTTGGTGCTCGCC
This sequence comes from Ilumatobacter sp., assembly GCA_052032235.1. Classification (GTDB taxonomy): domain Bacteria; phylum Actinomycetota; class Acidimicrobiia; order Acidimicrobiales; family Ilumatobacteraceae; genus Ilumatobacter. The sequence continues at coordinate 936 of JBPEWX010000612.1, forward strand.
ACGACGCACGGCGCCGCCAAGGTCGGTCCGGTTGCCGTGGCGCTGGCCGACGCCGGCGTCGAGTTGCGCGACCTCACGCTGCGCACGCCGACACTCGACGACGTGTTCCTCGAGATGACCGGCAACCGGATGCAGCACGACGAGTTCGAGCACGCACACGACGAGCAGGAAGGAGCGGCGCGATGACCGCGATCTCGACGACCCCGTCCACGATCCGTGCCCGACCGACCGGGTTCGTGCACGACGTGACGACCATCGCGGGCCGCGCGCTCCGGGCCGTGCCACGCGATCTCGAGGCGGTCATTCCGCCGGTGTTCATCGCGATCTTCTTCTTCGTGGTGAACATCGCCACGCTCGAACGACTGACGGAGGGAGCAATCGGCGGGTTCGACTACACGGCGTTCCAGATGCCGACTGCGATCCTGCTCGGAGTGACCGGTGTGTCGCGAGCGCCTGCCCTGGTGCTCGACGTGCAGAACGGCTACTTCGACCGACTGCTGATGACGCCGATGAAGCGGAGCGCGATCCTGCTCGGTCATCTCGTCGCCGACGTGTTCGTCGCGGCGTGCCTGACCGTGCCGATCCTCGTGCTCGGGCTGATCCTCGGGGCCGGCTTCGAGACCGGGGTGATCGGCGTCGTCGTGTTCATCTCGGCGGCGGCGTTCTGGAGCTTGGCGTTCGCCGGGTTCGGCTATGCGGTCGCGCTCAAGACGGGCAACCCGGCGGCGGTGCAGTCGATGTTCCTGCTGTTCTTCCCGTTCCTGTTCCTGACGACGTCGTACGTCCCTCGTGAACAGCTGTCGGGGTGGCTCGACGTCGTTGCGACGTTCAACCCCGTCACGTACATCCTCGAGGGGATGCGTGCGCTGGCGATCGACGGCTGGACGATCGACGTGTTGTGGGCCGTCGTGGCGATCGTCGCCGTCGGTGCGTTGAGCATGTCGATGTGCATGGCGGCGTTGCGAGGGAGGGTGCGCCGCGGATGAGCGACCCGACCGCCCGCACGCTCGCCCTGTTGGCCTTGCTCCAGACCCACCGCTTCTGGTCGGGTATCGAGCTCGCCGATCGTCTCGGGGTGAGCGCGCGGACGGTGCGGCGCGATGTCGACCGGTTGCGCGAGTTGGGGTACCGGGTCGATGCTGCGCCGGGCGTCGACGGTGGGTATCAGCTGGCTGCCGGGGCGGCGGTGCCGCCGCTGCTGGTCGACGAGGACGAGGCCGTTGCCTTGTCGGTCGGGTTGCGGGCTGCTGCAGGTGCGTCGATCGAGGGCATCGACGAGACGACGGTGCGGTTGCTCGCCAAGCTCGACCAGGTGTTACCCGATCGGTTGCGGCGGCGGGTGGACGCCCTCCACTCGAACGTGGAGGTGTTGCGGTGGGTGCCGCAGCAGACGGTGCCCGCGGCGTGGTTGACGGTGCTGGCGCAGGGGTGCCGTGACCGCGAGGAGGTGCGGTTCGGGTACACGCGCAAGGACGGTGAGGAGTCGAGCCGTCTCGTCCGTCCCTACCAGCTCGTGTCGGTCGGACATCGCTGGTACCTCGTGGCGTGGGACTGCCGCCGCGAGGACTGGCGAACCTTCCGGGTCGATCGGATGGTCGAGCCACAGCTCGCCGGGGCGCGTTTCGACGAACTGGCGCTGCCCGGAGAGAGTGCCGCCGACTTCGTGGCGGCCGGCCTCCGGGCGGCGACCGAGCAGCACGAGGCAGTCGTGGTGCTCGGTGGTCAGCCCGACGAGATCGATCGGCTGGCGCACTGGTTCCGGGGCGACCTCGCGCCCGAACCCGACGGGCGGTCGAGGATGCGCCT
>JBPEWX010000613.1:0-2746 GCA_052032235.1 Ilumatobacter sp.
ATCTCCAACGTCTTCATGAAGCTCGGCCTCGACATCGAAGACGGTGCACACCGCCGCGTGTTGGCCGTGCTGACCTTTCTCCGCGCGTGACCGTTCACTCGACGTTCTCACGGTCGGTGACGCTGTAACCGAGCGTTCACGAGAACTCACACGCCCTTGACGCTGTGCCCTTGGTCACAAGCCCCTGGAACGTCTAGGTTCGCTCGCCAGCGGGCGGTGAAACATCCGTTCCGAGGGCGGGGAGCTCTGACGATCGAAGTCGTCGTTTCCGTTGTCGGGCCGATGTGGACCGCACAACAAGCAAGGGAGCAATGATGAGGAGACGTCTGCCAGCTGCGCTCGTCGCAGGTGCGCTCGCCATCACCACGATGGCGGCATTCGGGAGTTCCGGCGGGGTGAACGCCGGCCCACCCGACACGATCGACGTGAGCCAACTGTCCGACGGCGAAGTGATCCCAGGTCGCTACGTCGTCATCATGGACGAGGAGCCGTTGGTCGCCCAGTTCGGCCAGGACCAGCTCGACAGCAAGGCCGCCAAGAAGGCGCAGAACGGCCTGAAGAAGGGGCACCAGAAGGCGCTCGCAGCGGCCGGCGCCGATGCCAGCCAGGTGACGGCCGACTACACGGTCGCGCTGAACGGGTTCGCCGTGGAGCTGTCCGATGCCGAGTTGGCGCGGATGAAGTCGGTCGACGGCGTCACCGCCGTCATCCCCGACGTGTGGCGCGCCGCTCAGACCGACAACTCCGGCGATTTCCTCGGACTCACGAGCCCCGGCGGCATGTACGCCAAGGGCTACGACGGTGAAGGCGTGGTGATCGGCGTCATCGACTCCGGCATCTGGCCCGAGCATGCGAGCTTCGCCGACGACGGCAGCTACGCCGATCTCGGGATCACGCTCGACGAGACGGAGTACCCGGCGTGCGACTTCGGCAACACCGCCCACAACGCCAACGACGCTCCCTTCGAGTGCAACAACAAGCTGATCGGTGCCCGCCAGACGATCCCGACGTACCGATCCCTGATCGGTGCCGAGGCGTTCGAGTTCGACTCGGCCCGCGACGACGACGGTCACGGCACGCACACCGCCTCGACCGCCGCCGGCAACGCCGGAGTGTCGGCCGCCATCCTCGGCGTCGACCGCGGTGTCGTCACCGGTGTGGCGCCGCGTGCTCGGATCATCGCCTACAAGGGACTCGGCACGCTCGGCGGCTTCGGCTCCGACCTGGCCGTGTCGATCGACCAGGCGGTCGCCGACGGTGTCGACGTCATCAACTATTCGATCGGATCGAGTTCGCCCGCGATCGGTCCCGACGACATCGCCTTTCTGTTTGCAGCCGACGCAGGCGTGTACGTCGCGACGTCGAACGGCAACAGCGGCCCGAACCCGGCCACGACCGGTAGCCCGGCCTCGGTGCCGTGGCTGACCAGCGTCGGGGCCAGCACCCAGGATCGGACGTTCCAGGGCTCCGCCTCGTCGACCGCCGGCTGGGAGTACTTCGGTGCATCGGTCACCGCCGGAACCGACGAGCTGCCGCTCGTCGACGCCGAGGACGCAGGGGACAAGCTGTGCAACCCGGGCGCACTCGACACCAACGTGGTCGCCGGCAAGATCGTGCTGTGCGAACGCGGTGCGATCGCTCGCGTCGCCAAGAGCCAGGCGGTGTACATGGCGGGTGGTGCCGGCATGATCTTGTTCAACCAGACCGATACGCAGGAGCTCGTCACCGACACCCACTTCGTGCCGTCGGTGCACATCAACAACACCAACGGCTTGACCATCAAGGCGTACATCGACAGTGCCGGCGCGAACGCCGTCGCCAAGATCAACGGTGGTGAACTCACCCCGGCGCAAGGCTCGGTCATGGCGGCGTTCTCGTCGCGTGGTCCCAACTCGCTGGCGCCCGACCTCATCAAGCCCGACGTGACGGCCCCAGGCGTGAACATCCTGGCCGGCAACACCCCGTTCCCGGCGCCCGGTGCCGTCAGCGGTGAGCTGTTCCAGTCGATCTCGGGCACCTCGATGTCGAGCCCGCACGTTGCCGGTCTGTTCGCACTGATCAAGCAGGCGAACCCGAACTGGACGCCCGCGATGGCCAAGTCGGCACTCATGACGACCTCGCGCCAGGACGTGACGAAGGAAGATGCGGCGACCCCCGCCGATCCGTTCGACATGGGTGCCGGACACGTCGATCCGTCGACCAGCGGCAAGGGCTCGATCTTCGAACCCGGACTCGCCTACGACACGAGTTTCTTCGAGTACATCGGCTTCACGTGTGGCGCCGAACTCGGGATCTTCACGCCAGGATCATGTGCGTTCATCGACTCACTCGGTATCCCGAGCGACCCGGCGCAACTGAACCTGCCGTCGATCGGTATCGATGCCATCCCGGCGAGCGAGACGGTGACCCGCACGGTGACCAGCGTCGCCAAGGACAACGGCTGGCGTACCTACAACGTGTCGGTGGACGCCCCTGCGGGCTTCGAGGTCACCGTGAACCCGAGCAGCTTCCGGATCAAGCCGGGGCAGACCGTGAGCTATGACGTGACCGTCACCAACGTGTCGGCCCCGATCGGTGAGTGGCGCCACGGCTCGCTCACCTGGAGCGACACCACCGGTCACTATCAGGTGTACAGCCCGATCTCGGTGAACGGTGCCAAGCTCGGTGCCCCCGATCTGGTGCCTGGTACGGGTGAGTCGGGCAGCACGTCGTTCGACGTGGCGTTCGGCTACACCGGTGAGTACAG
>JBPEWX010000614.1:0-3585 GCA_052032235.1 Ilumatobacter sp.
GAAACGTATCCGACCCCGTTCGACGGTGGGCGCGGTGGGGTACAACTGGGGTATGACCACACGTTCGATCGTCTGGTTCCGGCGCGACCTGCGGCTCCGGGATCACCCTGCGTTGTCCGAAGCGTGTTCGGAGGGGGAGGTGTTGCCCGTCTTCGTCGTCGATCCTGCCTTCGACGGAGCCGGTGCACCGCGACGAGCCCTGCTGCACGACTGCCTCGCTGCGCTCGACGACGCCACCGGTGGTGCGCTCGTCGTCCGTCACGGCGATCCCGCCGACGAGATCCCGGCGCTCGCCGACGAGATCGACGCGTCGACCGTCTACGTGTCGAAGGACTACGGCCCCTACGGTCGCAACCGCGACGAGCAGGTCGCCGACGCCCTGCGCGGTGCCGAGCGCCGCCTCCGCGGCATCGGCTCGCCGTACGCGGTCGAACCCGGCACGGTTCGCAAGGACGACGGCGACCCGTACTCGGTGTTCACCCCGTTCTCGAAGAGGTGGCGTGCGTGCGGCTGGGACGACCCGATCGACGCGCCTCGCAGTCCGAACTGGATCGAGGCGCCGTCCGACGGCATCCCCGAGCGACCCGACGTCGACATCGACGTCCCGTCGGCCGATGAGGACAATGTCCTCGCACGGTGGCGCCGCTTTCGCGACGACGGTCTCGACGAGTACGACGAGCGCCGCGATCTCCCGGCCGTCGACGGCACGAGCCGGCTCTCGCCGTTCCTCAAGTACGGCGTGATCCATCCCCGGCAGCTGTTGGCCGAGAGCGACGCTCGTTCGAAGGCTCAGGCGACGTTCCAGTCGGAGCTCGCCTGGCGCGACTTCTACGCGGACGTGCTGTTCCACTCGCCCGACAGTGCGTGGGAGCACTGGAACAGCAAGTTCGACGCGATCCGCTACGACCACAATCAGGCTGCCAAGGACAAGTTCGAGCGTTGGTGCGAGGGGCGCACCGGCTTCCCGATCGTCGACGCCGGTATGCGCCAGCTCGTCGAGTCCGGCTGGATGCACAACCGCGTGCGGATGATCACGGCGAGCTTCCTGGTGAAAGACCTCCACCTCCCGTGGACGTGGGGCGCACGCTTCTTCCTCCAGCACCTCCTCGACGGCGACCTCGCCTCCAACAACCACGGGTGGCAGTGGGCTGCCGGTTCGGGCACGGATGCCGCTCCGTACTTCCGGGTGTTCAACCCGACCTCGCAGCAGGAACGCTGGGATCCCGACGGTGAATACGTCCACCGGTGGATCCCGGAGCTCGACTCGGACGACTACCCGGATCCGATGGTCGATCATCAGGCCGAACGCCGAGAAGCCCTCGACCGCTACGAAGCGGTCAAGGGCTCCTCGTCGTGATCGTCGCAGCGACGATCGGTTCGATCGATCAGGCGGGCAGCATGATCACGCCGTCGATGATGTGGATCACACCACCGTCGAACTCGATGTCGGCCTGAACCACGGTCGCCTCGCCGATCATCACGGACCCGTCGTCACCGACGCTCACGGTGACATCGTCGCCGAGCACCGGCGTGAGGGTGTCGCCGTCGCTGAGGTCGGTGCTCATGGCCACGCCTTCGACCGCGTGGGCGGAGAGCACGTCACCGATCATGGCGGGGTCGTCGATCAGCGTGTCGAGGTTCTCGATCGCTGCCGCGGCGAACGCGGCGTCGGTCGGCACGAACAGGGTCACTTCGCCGTCACCCGGCAGTTCGTCGGTGTTCGACGCCAGCGTGAGGAACGTCGTGACGCTCTCCTCGACGGTCGGGTCGGTGAGTGCAGCCTCGACCGTCGCGTCGGAGTCGGCGGTATCGATCGTGTCCGAGGTCGCGTCGTCGACGACGTCGGCGACCGAGTCGACCACGTCGTCGGCATCGGTGTCGTCGTCACCGGCGCAGGCGGCTCCGGCGAGGGAGAGCGCGACGACGGCTCCGGTGGCGGTGATGGATCGGCGGATCGTGTTGTGGGACATGCTCGTGCGCTTCCACGCCCTGTTCCGTGGTAAACGGTCGGACGCCGAGTTCACGCCGACGTGGGACGTCGTCACACGATCGTGGGGGACGGGGTCAGGCGTCGAAGTCGACGGTCAACGATTCGCTCGTCGGTCTCGATTGGCAGGTCAGGACGTAGCCCCGGGCGACCTCGTCGTCGGTCAGCCCGTAGTTGACCGCCATCTCGACGTCGCCGTCTCGCACGACGGCCTGACACGTCGAGCACACACCGCTCCGACAGGAGTACGGGGCGTCGGGTCGCACTCGCTGCACGGCGTCGAGCACGCTGTCGCCCTGGTACATCTCGAAATCGGTGACCCGGCCGTTCAGCGTCGCCGTGCCCGTCGCGACGGCCACCGACGTCTCGGTGACCGGCTGCGGGGCGAGTGTGACCGTGCCCTGCTGCTTGGTCGTGAAGATCTCACGGTGGATCGACTCGGCCGGCATCCCGGCGGCGATCAGCGCGTCGCGGGCGATGTCGGTCAGCTCGATCGGGCCGCACAGGAACGCCTCGTCCGCGTCGGCCGGCAGGAAACCGGCGTCGACCAGTGCGTCGAATCGCGTCCGATCGGGTCGACCGGAGAGCAACTCGCTCTCGCTCGCCTCGCGGGTGAAGGCGAACGCCACCCGCAGCCGACCCAGATACCGGTCGTGCAGGTCGTGCACGTCGTCGATCAGCATGGCCGTCAGCGAGGTGCGGTTGAGGTAGACGAGCGCGACGTGCGAGTCGGGTTCGGTGGCGAGGATCGTCGAGATCATCGAGTAGATGGGCGTGATCCCGGAACCGGCGGCGAAGAACGTGTACCGGCGGGCGACTGCCGGGTCGAGTTCGTGGGTGAAGTGACCGGTCGGCTCGGTCACCTCGACCACCGAGCCGGGCCGGAGCTCCTCGGTCGCCCAGGTGGAGAAGACACCGCCGGGCACCTGTCTGATCGCGATGCGGAGTTCGCCGTCGGGCGCGCCCGAGCAGATCGAGTAGCTCCGGCGGACGTCGATGCCGTCGAACTCGTGGCGGAGGTTCACGTGCTGACCGTGGGCGAAGCGGAAGCGATCGCCGTGCTCGGAGGTGTCGAACGTGACGATCAGGCAGTCGTGCGGATCGTTGATCGCGGAGGTGACCGTGAGCGGCACGAACGTGGTGCGGGTGCGGTCGGTGGACGTCGTCATCGTCACAGTGCCTTGAACGCTTCGAACGGCTCGGTGCACGAGGTGCACACGTGGCTGGCCTTGCACGCCGTGGCACCGAACTGCGACACGAGCCGGGTGCGACGGGAACCGCATCGCGGACAGGCAACGGGGAACTCGACGGGGACGACGCCCGGCTCGGGAGCCGGGGGTGGGGGAGCGATGTCGGCCTCACGGAGCCGCGTCCGTCCGCGCTCGGTGATCCAGTCGGTCGACCAGGCGGGGCTGAGTGTGATCCGGATGTCGGCGACGAACCCGGCGTCGGCGACGGCGGCGGCGACGTCGTCTCGGATCTGCTCGGTCGCCGGGCAGCCGGAGTAGGTGGGGGTGAGGACCACGACGGCTCGATCGCCGTCGACGTCGACCGAGCGCACGATGCCGAGATCGCCGATCGTGACGTGGGGGAGTTCG
>JBPEWX010000615.1:0-2210 GCA_052032235.1 Ilumatobacter sp.
ACGCTGCCGAAGTCGAGATCGGCAGTCGTCTCGTCCACGATGATCTTCCCGGCTGCCATTGCCACGAGTCGCTCGCATTGCTCGAGCACCTCGCGGACCTTGTGCGTGATCAGGACCACCGAGGTGTCGCCGTCGGCCACGAGTCGCCGCACACCCCTGAAGAGTTCGTCCGACAGCTCGTTCGGGAGCGCCGCGGTCGGTTCGTCGAGGAGGAGGGCGCCGCCGTCGTTCGTGTGGACGGTCCGTGCGACGAGCGCGAGCTGGAGCACCTGCTTGTGAACGACGCTGAGCGAACGCACTCGGGCGTCCGGGTCGATGGTCAGGCTGGGGAACAGCATCGCGACCGCTTCGATCAACGCTCGGCGCGCCTCACCGTGTCCGCCGTCGAAGTCGGGGTCGACCACGTAGAGGTTCTCGTAGCAGCGGAGGTCCTCGCACAACATCGTGGTCTGCGCGCAACTCGCGATGCCGGCACGGCGAGCGTCGTTCGGGTCATACCCCTTGGTGCGGTCGGCGCCGCGCACCCGGCGCCTTCCGCTGGTCGGGACGTCGTTGCCGGCGATGACACGCATCAGCGTGCTCTTGCCGGCCCCGTTGTGTCCCACGATCCCCAGGAACTCGCCGGGGCGGAGCTGGAAGGTGACGCCGTCGAGGGCGCGCGTGTTGCCGTAGTGCTTGGCGACGTCGACGAGGTCGACGAGAGGATCGTGGGACACGGTGAGTGGCTCCTGGGTCAGAGGGCGTCGGCGGGGATCGGCGGCGTGTAGGGGTCGTCGCTGCCCTGGCTGTCGATCGTCTGGCGGATGTCGTCCTCGGTCCACAGCCACTGGGCGACCGCGCCGGGGGGCGTCACGTCGATCCAGCTGTCCAGATCGGCCTGCGGAACGGCGATGACGGGCGTGATGATCTCCTTGGGCAACTCTTCGCCGCCGAGGAGGAGCAGGGTCGCCTGCAGCGCCGCCGCCCCCTGGCCGGGGTCGGTGAACACGCCGGTACCGGCGAACGTCTCGTCCTCGGCCTTCAGCTCGGCGAGCGTCCGGAGGCTCTCGCCGCTGTTGTCGAACACGAGAGCGGGAATCGGACGCTCGGCCTTGGTGAAGGCGCTGATGATGCCGGACGTGCCACCCCACGAGATCACACCGTCGACCTCGTCGAGGGTCGGAAGGACGCCGGTCAGGGCTTGCTCGGTCACCGAGTCGGCGGACTCACCGACGACCTGTGCGACGATCTCGATGTCGGGGTACTCGGCGAGCACCTCTTCGACCCCTTCGAGGATCAGGGCGTTCGGCTTGCCACCGGCGACACCCTCGACGAGGATCACGTTGCCGGCGCCGCCGATCTGTTCTGCGACCTGGCGGGCGATCTCGGCGCCGTAGTCTTCGAGCGGGTTGTAGAGGAAGTGAGCGCAGTCGTCCTCGGAGTCGGTCGTCTGGTCGAACACGATGACCTTGATGCCGGCCTCGCAGGCCTGCTTGATGACGGGGTTCAGTGCCGTCGGGGACTCCGCATCGATGTTGATGGCGTCCGGCTTCTGCAGGATCAGACTCTGGATCTGGGAGATCTGCGACGTCGCGGTCGGCTGGGGCGAGACCGATACCTGGTAGTCGGAGATGAGGCCGGCCTGCTTCGCGTTCTCGGCGGCGTTCTCCCACCCCTGCACCATCGACTTGCGCCAGGCATTGCCGACGAAAGCAACGCTCATCGCGACGTTGTAGCCGTCGCCGTCGGCCGCTTCGTCCGCAGGTTCGGCGGCGGAGTCGTCGGTGGCAGGTTCGTCGGCGGGGGCCTCGGCCGGCTCGTCGTCGGCGGCGTCGTCGTCCGAGCCGCATGCGGAGACGACGAGCGCAGCGGTGACGAGACCGGCGAGCACGGTGAAGCGCCGCGAGCGGCGTGGGGCGGGTTGACGGGTCATGGCGGGAACTCCTTCGAGATTCGAGTGGTTGGTTGTCGAGGTAGAGGGATGGGTCAGTCGGTCGTCGCTTCGGTCCCGGTGACGGCGGCAAGCGCCACCTCTTCACCGTTGCGTTGCTCGGACAGATAGGCGGCCTGCACGGTGCGGGCGACGTTGTACGCGTCGGTCACGGTCACGCCGTCGGCATCGCCGCCGCGGAGGGCGGTGAGGAACCGGTCGCGTTCGTCGCGGTAGTAGGCGAGGTTGATGATCTGCGGGAGCTCCGAGAAGTCGGAGTCGGGCCCGTTCCACGGAGTGG
>JBPEWX010000616.1:0-1850 GCA_052032235.1 Ilumatobacter sp.
GCCCGCGGCGGGCGGCGTGCAGCACGACCGCCAGGCCGATCGCCACCACGATCGGCTGGAAGACGTCGAGGTAACGACCGTAGAGCAGGTGGTCCTGGCGGTTCGTTCCCCGCTCGAACACCGAACCCGTGAAGAACGCCGCCGACGCGAACAGCGTGCCGACCAGGACCGCGAGGCCGGCGACTGCGAAACCTCGCTCGGGCGTGGCGAGCAGACGGACCGGACGCGTCCGCCGCTCGCTGCTCGCCACCGGACGGATCGCCGATGCCGCCACCCACACCGCGACGGCCGCGAGTCCGAACGAGCCGATCAGGAACGCCCACGCGTGCCCACCTGCCAACTGCACGGTCTGCCACAGATCGGCCGACGACCCCACGCCTCGCCAGGTCGCTGCCAGGTTCGACCGAACCCGATCGTCCCAGACGTCGGAGCGGACGAACGTGGTGACGCCCTGGCCGAGGAGAGCAGCAGCGACGACACCGGTTGCGAACCAGCCGATCGACGACCAGCGCCGATGGGCGACGAGCATCGCCGTCGTCACCAGCACCACCGCGCACGCACCCGGGACGAGACGACCGTGCGCGAACGGCATCCACCCGACGGCAAGTCCCGACGATGCTGCGATCGCCAGGTCTCGGCGTCCCGTCGCCGCAGCGGAGGACGATCGCCGGTACAGCGCCAGCACCCCCGTTGCGGTGACCGACACCCAGAAGGTCACGAACGTCTCGCTCCACACGAAGCGGGTGGTGACGATCACCGACGGAATCGTGACCCCGATCACCGAGGCGACCGACGCCTCGACCGGGTGGACACGCAACAACGACCGGACGAGTCGCGTCGTGACGATGCCCGTCGCGGCGAGCAGTGCGATCTGAACGGCGACCGTTGCGGTGTAGGTGGCGGCGGGATCGCCGGCGAAGAGGCGGGCCGGGACGGCGGCGAGGACGGGCCAGCCGATCGGGTACATCGGCAGTCCCGCCATGTCGAGCGGGTTGCCGGCGCCGGCGATCGCCCGGGCGCCGGCGAGGTACCCCATCTCGTCGGGGGCGACGACCGGTCCGCGGCGGGGTGACACGGTCACAACGGCGAGGATCACGGCGAGCGCCGGCACCACGAGGTGCCCGGCGACCCGTCGGACGCGTGCTGCTGCTCCCCCGCTGCCCATCACCAGCAGGATGGCAGGTGGAGTGGCGTCAGACGATTTCGCCGCGGCGGAGGATCACGCTGTCGACCAGGCCGTAGTCCTTGGCCTCTTCGGCGGTGAACCAGCGATCGCGCTCGGAGTCTTCCTGGATCTTCTCGATCGGCTGACCGGAGTGCTCGGCGATGAGCTCGGCCATCCGGCGCTTGGTGTAGCGGAGCTGCTCGGCCTGGATCGCGATGTCGGTCGCCTGACCGCGCAGGCCGGCGAGCGGCTGGTGCATCATGATCCGGGCGTTGGGCAGGGTGTAGCGCTTGCCGGCCGCACCGGCGGTGAGCAGGAACTGCCCCATCGAGGCCGCGAGGCCCAGACACACGGTGGCGACGTCGCACCCGACGAACTGCATCGTGTCGTAGATGGCCATGCCGGCCGTGACCGAACCACCGGGGCTGTTGATGTACAGCCAGATGTCGGCGTTGGGGTCTTCGCCTTCCAGGTACAGCAGCTGGGCGCACAACTGGTTCGCGATGTCGTCGTTCACGTCGGAGCCGAGCATGACGACGCGGTTCTTGAGCAGGCGGTTGAAGACGTCGCTGCGCGGATCGAACCCGCCCTCGAGTCCGACCGGCTGGGGCATGTGCGCTTCGCTCATGGACGGAAGGCTATCGTCGCACGTCCCGTGCATCACGGGCGTCCGTCGACCGGGCCG
>JBPEWX010000617.1:0-2661 GCA_052032235.1 Ilumatobacter sp.
GAACTCATGCTGACGCGCGCGCCGTACGATCTGGCCTTGGTCGATCTGTCGTTCCCCCAGGAGCACGCCAACGGCATCGACGCCATGGCGGAGATCTATCGGTCGAACCGGGACACCCGGCTCGCGATCATGACCCAGGGCGATGCCTGGGTGAGTGACCTGCTGCGGGACGCGTGGGACCTGCTGCCGGTCGCCACGGTCATCTCGAAGACGGCGCCGCTCGACTACCAGCTCGAGATGATCGACGGCGTGCTCGCCGGTCGAGACGTCGAGCCCGACCCGGCCGTCCAGACCCTGCTGCCTGCTCGTCGGAACCCCGAACGCACGCCCGACCGGTTCGCGGATCTCATCCAACACAACGGGCATGCAAAGGTGTGGAACGTGCTGATGGACCGCGACTTCGAGGCGACGTACAAGAACGTCTCCGACTCGACGGGCCTCAAACTGAACACGGTCAAGAACTATCGATCGCAGCTCCTGCCCGAGCTGCGCGTGCACCGTCTCGACGACCCGAGCCTGCGTGAGATGCAGGAGTTCGCGTGGCGTTGCCGGTCGTTCCTGCGCCCGTACGTCGACGCCTCGCTCGAAGGGCGCTGACCATCCGATCCCAGCTGCTCCGCTTCCCGGTCGTCCGCGCCGCGGTGGGCCTGGCCGTCGGCTTCGGTGCCGCCGCCGTCACCTTCCTCGCCGTCGACCGCTACGGCACCGACGACCCTGACGAGACCACAGTCGTCGTCCACCAGGACCTCGATCACGACGGCTACTGCGCCACCGTGCGAGACGGCGGCCGTGCACTCCGAGTCGCAGACGACCCGGACGGTTGGCGTTGCGGTGGCTTCGTCGACGGTTTGTGGAGCCCGGTCGCGATCGACTTCGAGGCGTTGTGCAGATGGCAGTACGGCGACACGGCAGTGCCACGGGAGAACGGGCCCGATGGCGCATTCTCGACGCTGTGCATCGTGCCCGGCTGAGCCGAACTCAGCCGCCTTCGTAGACCTCGACGCTCTGCATGGCTTTGACGATGGCGCTCTCGAGCTCGCTTTGCGGGTCGTTCCCCACGTCGATGACGTAGGCCGTGCCGATCTCGATCGCCTGCATGAACTCGACGCGTGGGCCGACCTGGATACCGACGGCAGCCGGGGTGCCGGGAGTCGCGGCGAGTTGGTCGTAGGCGACGCGGAGTTGCGGACGCTGCTCCCAGCTCTCGAGCGTGATCGGGTGTTGCACCGCGGCCGGCGTCGTCGGGACGTAGCCGGAAAATGCAGCGAGCTCAGCGATTCGTTCCGGTTGGGTCATCCAATCGATGAACTTCCAGGCCGCGGCAACTCGATCGGGGTCATCCCCGTCCGGGAGCCACCACGAGCCACCTCCGGGTATCGCTCCCGGTCCTGGCCCGGGCATCGGGCCGACGCGGAGTTCCTGCTCCGCCAGAGCGCCGGCCTCCACCAGCTGGTAGATCTCGCCGAGTGCGGCAGACGTGTGGAGCGTCATCGCAGTTCCCTGCACGCGGGCGGCCAGTAAGGCGAGATCTTCGTTGTTGAAGTTCTCGCGAGTCCAGGCGATGACGCCGCGCGCTTTGAGTTCACGGAGCCGGTCCAAGAGTTCGATCGTGTCGCTCGTGGCGATCTTCGCGACGTCGATCGTGTCCACGTCGTGGCCGTTGTTCGGCTCCACGAGCAGACGACCTTCCTTTGCCGCCGTCTCGGTGATCAACCAGAGGGCAGATCCGTTGTACAGCGTGAGGCCGGACTGGGCGGCGCCCCGATCGTGCAGGGTCTCGGCAGTCTCGAGGAGGTCGTCGATCGTCAGCGGCGGTTGGTCCGGGTCGACGCCTGCTCCGCGCCACAGGTTGCCGTCGTAGATCAACACCGGAACGGAGATGTTGTACGGAGCGGCCCAGAGTGTGCCGTCGACGCGATACGTCCGGTCGACGGCCGGGAGGAGCCCGTCGAACTGCGGGGGAGGCTCGCCGCCGGTGCAGGCCTCGACCGGTATGAACAGCCCGGAATCGGCCTGTGACCGGACCGTGAGGTTCGACCCGAACATCACGTCCGGTGTCGGTACCGCAGGGTCGACGAAGCTCGGCAGCCCGCTGGGATAGTCGACGTCGCCCTTCACCAGTTCCACGGTGATCCCGGGGTGCTCGGCCTCGAAGCGCGAGACGGCGTCGGGGAGGTAGACCTCCGCTGTCTTGCTCGTCAAACCGTGCCAGACGAGGAGTTCGACCGGGCCGGAGGGGTCGACGTCGTCGCCGCACCTCGGGGGTGGTGGGGCGGTCGTCGGGGGTGGCTCGGTGGCCGACGTCGACGTGTCGGCCGTCTCGGCCGCCCGGAGAGCGGCATCGTCGAGTGGGGCGGTGGTGGAGCCGGCGGGAGCGCTCCGGTCGACCTGCTCGGCGGCTGCGTCGGTCGACGAGTCGTCGTCGCCGCTGCACGCCGTCGCCACGAGACACCCGACGAGCAACGCCACGGAGGCGCGCCGCGGGAGGCGGGACGATGCGAGCCGGTGGTCACGTGGGGTTCCCGCCCACGAGTGGTGTGGCATCGCCGCACAGCTTGCCGCGCCGGCGGCTTCACCGCAAGTTGACGTCGTGCGGCAACAGCGGTGCTGATCCCGGGACGCGACAGCGCCCGGCGGCTCGGGTGGGGGGAGGAGTCCGAA
>JBPEWX010000618.1:0-3217 GCA_052032235.1 Ilumatobacter sp.
GACGGCGGCGAGTTCGAGTTCGTTGCCGTGCTCGACACGTCGACCACGACCGAGGCCGAACTCACCCTCGATTGGATCGAGGCCGGCGACGTCGTCTGCTCCACGATCGGTGTGTGCGACAAGGTGTACTACGACGCCGAAACGCTCGATGTCCCGGTGCGGGTCGTGAACGACGTGACCGTCGAGTCGTTCTCGACGCCGTGGGACGAGTTCCTCGCGGACGAGCCCGCCCTCGTCGTGTTCCGTGACAACGCCCAGCTGTACGTCGCCAAGCGCTGGCACGACCTGCGCGTGCCGGTCGCTCCGCTGCCGTTCACCGGGCTCGACGACGCGACCCACACGATCGGTGGAACCGGATCGCTGGTCGGGCGCGACTCCGACGTCGCCGACTCGGTCTACGAGTACACGGGCGACGTCGCGGTCGACGGCGACCAGCTCACCTTCGCCATCGACCAGCGGGTCGACAACGCGCTCGGCGTCGGCAACATCTACACGACGGGCAGCTTCGACCTCACGACCGGAACCGGCAGCCAGACCGTCGTCGACTGCCAGGGTCCCGCACTGCTCTGCAGCGACATCACCGTCGGCTCGACCGATCTCTACGAAGCCCAGGACCTCGACACCACCGACCCCGACACCATCACCTGGAACGTCGACGTCGTCGTCGACCTCGGCCCCTTCGGTACCGCCGACAGCGCCTCCCGGATCACCGCCACCGCCATCGACTGACGCCGCCGACCGGTCACCACGACGCAACGTACACTCGCCGCAGAGAGGTGGTCACGTGGGCGCAGCGATCGGTCAGATACTCGGGTTCGCAGTGGGGGTGGCGATCAGTCCGGTACCGATCATCGCCCTCATCCTGATGCTGTTCTCGAAGCGGGCGGCGTCGAACAGCCTGGCCTTCCTCGGCGGCTGGATCGCCGGACTCGCCATCGTCACGACCGTCGTACTGGCGCTCGGGTTGGAAGGATCCGACGGCACGAGCGACAGCGGCGGCTGGATCAAGGTCCTGATCGGCGTGGCGTTCCTCGCCCTCGCCGTCAAGCAGTGGCGCAGCCGACCCGCCGACGGCGCGGAGCCGGAGATGCCGGCCTGGATGACGTCGATCGACGAGTTCACCGCCGTCAAGGCGGTCGGGATGGGTGTCCTGCTGTCGGGCGTCAACCCGAAGAACCTCGGCCTCACCCTCGCCGCCGCCGTGTCCATCAGCAGCGCCGGACTCGACGCCGGCGAGGAGGCGGTGGTCGGTCTCGTGTACATCGTGCTCGCCTCGATCACCCTGATCGTGCCGGTCGTCGGTTACCTCGCCGCCAAGGAGACGATGACGCCGGTGCTCGACTCGATGAAGGCCTGGCTCACCCACAACAACGCCACCGTCATGTCGGTGCTGTTCGTCGTCCTCGGGGCCAAAGTGCTCGGCGACGGCATCACGCTCGTCGCTGCCTGACCGGCGATCCCGATGGTTGAGCGCCGACGAGGCGGGTAAATTCGAGAACCATGGGCTCGCGCCACGCCGGCTTGCTCACCGATCCGACTGAGCTACGACCAGGCGATCACGCCTGCTTCGGCTTCGCGACCCGCACCGAGTTCGTCGAGGCCGCCGTCGCCGTGCTGCGCGCCGGACTGGCCCGCAACGAGCGCGTCGTGTTCGCCACCGGCGGACCCTTCGAGTTGTTGCGCGACGACCTGGCTCAGCTCGCCGACCTCGACGAACGGATCGGCGACGACACGATCGCGGTCCGGCCACCGCCGTTCACGCCGGCCCGCCCGGTCCAGGTGTCCGAGCTCCTCGACACTGTCGAGCGCGACGTCCGCGAGGCACTCGACGCCGGCTTCGCCGGACAGCTGTCGGTGCTCGACATCACCGAGGTGCTCGTCGACCCCAAAGCGGCGCGACGCTTCCAGGAGTTCGAGCACCTGATCGACCGGCGGATGGTCGACGGACTCGAACTCACGATGTTGTGCTGCTTCGACCACACCGTCGTCGACCCCGACCTCGCCGTGGCGATCAGCGGGCAGCACCCGTGCGCCAACGGCGAGATCCCACTGTTCCGTCTGTTCGCGACCGACGGCCACCACGCCGGCGTCTGGGGAGAGGTCGACGCATCGCAGGTCGCCCCGTGGGAGCAAGCGCTCACCGTGGCGTTCTCGCACGGCGCCGCGCCGGGCGCCGGGCTCGACTACCGACTCGACTGCAGCCAGCTCCAGTTCATCGATCACGCGGCACTCCAGAGCATCGACACGGTGGCGCGATCGTGGGAGGTCCAGGTCAGCCTGTGGAACCCCGGCAAGGGTCTGCGCCGCCTGTATCCGCTGATGGCGCTCGACTCGGTCAGGTTGTCGCCGTGACGAGCCCCTTCACGCCCGACGCGCCGGTCACGGACGACGGCGACTTCGAACACGTCGCCGTTTTCTACGAGGGCGTCGACGAACTCGTCGAGCTGCTGGCCGACGACATCGCAACCGCGGTCGACGACGGCGAGCGGGTGCTCGTGTGCATCGACGTCGCGGCGTGGAACGCGCTCGAGCAGCGGCTCGGTGACCGAGCGGCCGAGGTGACGTATCTCGCCGACGACGTGCGGTACTCGAAGCCGGCCGAAGCCATGCGCGCCGTCAACGAGTTCGTCCGCGACGCGCTCGACGACGGTGCGCCGGCCGTGCGATCGATCGGTGTCATCCCACTCGACGGACAGCACGACGAGGACTGGATCCGATACGAGGCCGCCGTCAACGAGGTCCTCGCCCAACTCCCGTTCAAGGGGATCTGCCTCTACGACACGTCGACGTTGGCGCCCGAACTCGCGCGTGAGGTCGCCGCAGCCCATCGCACGGTCGTCCATCCGGACGGCCGGCGAGACCACGTCGGCGGAGCAACGAGCCGTCCGGCCGTGCCGGCGCTCGACCCGCCGACGGCCCCGCCCGACGTCGTCGTCGAGGTCGACACGTCGTCGACGGCGCGCCGTGCCGTGCGGGGGTCACTCGCCGACGACGTCCCCGCCGACATCGTCGACGAGGTGCTGCTGTCGCTCAGCGAACTCGTCACCAACGGTCGCGTCCACGGCCAGCAGCCGATCACGGTCGAGATGTGGCTGCGGCCCGGGCGCGACGTCCACATCGCCGTCACCGACCACGGAACCGGCATCGACGATCCGTTCTTCGAACTCCGGCCACCCGCTCCCGACGACGTCGGCGGCGCCGGACTCTGGATCGTCGG
>JBPEWX010000619.1:0-9609 GCA_052032235.1 Ilumatobacter sp.
TTGCACGATGCCCATCATGGCGAAGTAGCTGAGCAGGCTCGATCCGCCGTAGGAGATGAACGGCATCGGTAATCCGGTGACCGGCATGATGCCGAGCGTCATCCCGACGTTCTGGAACACCTGCCACAGCAACATCGTGAACACGCCGGCACAGAGGTAGGTGCCGAGCAGGTCTTTCGACAGGGTCGCGATCCGCCAGATCCGGGCCAACATCACCATGAACAGGAACAGCAGCACGGCGCAGCCGACCAGGCCGAACTGTTCACCGACGGCGGCGAACGGGAAGTCGGCCCACATCACGGGCACGCTGCCGTCGTTGGTGAGCTGTCCCTCGAGCCAGCCCTTGCCGAACACGCCGCCGGTGCCGAGCGCCCGGATGGCGTTGCGCACCTGGTAGATCGAGTTCTCGTCGGTGTTCTGGCCGAAGAACACCCGGAAGCGTTCCTTCTGGTACTCGTTGACGAACCCGCCGACGAACGCCCCGGCGACGGTCATCGCGGCCAGAAACGAGATCAACGCGATGTAGCGCGGTTTGGCGCCGGCGACGAGCAGCACACCCATGGCGATCGAGATGATCACCGACGCCGATCCGAGGTCGGGCTGGAGGATGATGAGCGTGGCCGGTGTGCCGACGAGGATCAGGCCGCCCAGGAAGCGCGGATAGCTCACCTCGTCGCTGCGTTCTTCGGCGAGATACGCCGCCAGCGCGATCAGCGTGGTGAACTTGGCGAGCTCGGCGGGCTGGAAGTTGAGCGGTCCGAGGTCGAACGAGATCTCGCTCTGCGACGGCATCACGAATGCCATCACGAGGAGCAGCATCAAGAGCGCGATCGTCACCGAGTACAGCAGCGCCGCACGTTCCTTGAAGAACTCGTAGTCGAGCGCCATCACCACGACCATCACGACGCTGGCGGCGATCGCGAACACGACCTGACGGGTGACGAACGCGTACGGATCGGCCTCGATCCGGGTCCACGACGCCGAGTAGACGACGAAGCATCCGATGACCGTCAGCAGGCCCTGCGTGAACATGAGGACCCAGTCGACGTTGCGGTACGGGTCGGCCGGGCTCGACCGGATGTTGCCGAGGCCGCTGTCGGGCTTGCGGACGAAGAACTCGAGCGCCATCGGCTTATTCGACGCCCTGTTCGTCCGTGAGCACGCCGCTGCCGAATCGCGAGTTCCAGCACTCGGGTCCGCCGGGCCGGTTCGCGTCGGGCATCGCCTGGGGCTGCGCGGCGAGGTTCGACGTGATGTCGAGCGGTTCGGCGAGTTCGACCGGGTCCATCGCCGTCAGCCCGGACAACGCGAGGAAGTTGCACTTGACCACCGGCGCCGCCGCCTGCGACCCGTATCCGGCCTTCTCCATGTAGGCGGTCACGACCCACGGACGGTCCTCGTCGGTGCTGAACGCGCTGAACGCCGACGAGTCGTTCCACGGATAGTTGCCGAAACCCTGCGCCGTGCCGGTCTTGCCGGCGAGCGGGATCGCCTCCGGTCCGCGCGGGTAATCGGCGAAGAGCCACTCGCCGGTGGTCTTGTGGTAGAAGTCGCTGTCGACGCCCGGGCCGTAGATCACGCGGCGGAGCCCCTGCACGATCGGCAGTCGGATCTCGTCGGGCATGGGGATCTGGCGAATCAACTCGGGTTCGCTGCGGTCTTCGAAGACGGTGCCGCGCGAGAAGTCGACGAAACCGACCGTCTCGCTGTCGGGCAGACCGGGGTTCCAGATCGCCTTGATGATCGTCGGCTGCATGACGAACCCGCCGTTCGCGATCGCCGCGTACCCGGTCGTGAGCTGGAGCGGCGTGGCCGACAGCAGCCCCTGGCCGATCGAGAGCTGAACGTTGTCGCCGACGTAGTAGTCCTGCCCTTCGGCTTCGGAGATCACCCCACGCTCGGCATACAGCTCCTTGAGCGCGGCATCGGGGACGGTGCCGTCGAACTCGAACGGCAGCTCGATCCCGTTGTCGGCCCCGAAGCCGAACAGGCGCACCTGGTTCTGCAGCACCGGCTGGTAGTCGTTCTGCAGCATGATCTCTTCGCCGATGCGGTAGAAGAACGTGTCGGACGAGACGGCGAGCGCGCTCTCGACGTTCACGCTGCCGTACCGGCACGGCAGGCCGTTGCCGCACGTCGCGTTCTTGTACTCGCACTTGACGAGGCCGGAGGTGCACTTGTCGGACGACACCGATTCGTCGCTCAGGGTGTACCGACCCTGATCGAGGTAGAAGTCGCCCGCCGACAGCAACCCGGTGTTGAGTGCTGCGTACGCGGTGAACGGTTTGAACGTCGAGCCGAGGTTGTATCGGCCCTGCACCGCCCGGTTGACGAGGATCGACTTGTCCGGGTCGTCGGTGACCGGGAACACCTCCTGGAACTTGTCACCGGAGATGCCGGCCTCGAACCATCGGTTGTCGAAACCGGGGTAACTCGCGATGGCGAGCACCTCACCGTTCGTGTAGTCCATGATCAGCCCCGACGCCGCCGGGGCCTTGTAGCTCACCCGGTCGGGCTGGGTGAGGTCCATCTTCTCGCGCGTGCCGTCGGGCTTGGTCACGACGGGGTTGTCGGCGGTCTGGAGGCGACGGGCCTTGAGCGTCGTCTCGAGTGACTGCTCGAGATACTGCTGCGCCTCGAGATCGATCGTGAGCTGCACGTCGAATCCGTTGATCGGCGGCACCTCCTCGATCACCCGCACCGGACGGTTCGCCGCGTCAACCTCGATGACGCGGTAGCCCCACGAGCCGTGCAGGACCGACTCCATGCTTCGCTCGACGCCGAACTGGCCGACGCGCTCGTCGAGCAAGTAGCCGGCTTCTTCGAAGTCGTCGACCTGTTCGGGTGTGATCGCTCCCATGTAGCCGACGACGTGCGCGGCGTGCTGGCCGTACGGGTAGGTGCGCTTCCAGCTGGTCTCGATCGACACACCCGGGAAGTCCTCGGCACGTTCGAGGATCGCGATCGCCGTCGGCTCGTCGATGTCTTCGCGCACGATGTAGGGCAGGAACGGGTTGACGGTGCGGCCCGACGGGTCGAAGTTCTCCTCCATCGTCTCGACGGGCACGTCGATCCAGCCCGACAGACGGGTGAAGATGTCTTCGCGTTCCGATTTGCGGCGGAGCACGTCCCAGTCGATCCCGACCGACAGCACCCGTTCGTTGTCGGCGAGGATGCGCCCTTCGACGTCGACGATCCGGCCGCGTTCGGGCGCCAACTGGACGGTGCGCGTGCGCGACACCGTGATGGTCTCCTGGAGTTCGTCGGCCTTGACGGTCTGCAGGAACCAGAGGCGGACGCCGAGGAGGGAGAACAGCGCGAGCCCGACGAAGGCGAGGACGCCCAGGCGCGCGGCACGTCGATCAATCGCCATCCGACCATCCTCGCATCGTCACGGCACGATCGGCGGTCGCCTGATCGGACCGGCCGGGTGTGACACTCATCGAGATCTCAGGCATCGGCCGGCACCTTCCATTCGGGTCGGGCCAGTCCGAGCGACCAACGTGCCAGCGGGACGAAGGCGATGCTCATGATCGCCGACGACACGGCGACCACGGGCACGATCGTCCACATCTCGGGGACGAACGCGTCCTCCTCGCCGGTGAATCGCCGGATCACCGGGACGGAGGTTTCTCCGACCGCTGCTCCGACACCGACGAAGATGGCCGAGATCCACCAGGTGGCGTCGATGCGGATCAGGTGCACCATGCCGGCCACCCATGCCGCGAGCCCCATGGCGATCGACGACGAGCCGAGCGGCGTCCCGATCGCCAGGTCGAACATGATGCCCAGCACGAAGCCGGCGAGGGCTCCTCGTTCCGAGCCACCGGCCGCTCCGGCCGACGCCGCGAAGGCGAGGACGAGCTGCAGGATCACACCGAACGGCTGCAGTTCGACGAAGAGCGTCTTCTGCAGCGCCAGCAGGATCATCCCGATCGGGATCAGCCGCGGCAGCGGACTGTGGAGCAGCGCCGCCAGCATGTCAGAGCGACGAACCTTGGGGCGGCAGGTAGAGCACGACCGTCAGGAAGTTGAGCCGGTCGAGATCCGCGCTCAGTTCGACCTCGAGTTCGAGCCCCTGCGTGCCGGCGTTCGAGATCACGTTGGCGACGCGTCCGACGGGGATGTTCGGCGGCGACAGGCTCTCGCTGCCGCCCGACGTGAGGACCGCGTCGCCTTCCTTGATCCGTCCGAACTGGGGCGAGTCGGCGATGAAGCGAACCCGCGGCAGTCGGTCGCCGCCGTAGCCGTCGAGGACGCCGGTCTCGCGGGTGATGATGATCGGCGGCAGCGTGGTGGTCGTGGTGGTCGACGTCGACGTCGTCGTGGTCTCGCTCGGTACCGCGAGGTCGTCGGGCACGCTGTCGCCCGTCTCGCCGGCCACGGCATCGTCGCCCGGGATCGTGGTCGTGGTCGTCGTGGTCGTCGTCGTGGTCGTGGTGGTCGACGTCGTCGTCGTGGTGCTCTCGCCCGTGAGTTCGTCGACCGGCACACCGCTCGGGGTCGTGGTGACGGGCTCGGCGACCTCGGGATCGTCGGCGGCCACCTCGGCGACGACCTTGACCGGCACGTGGTACTGCGGGTCGGTGGCGAGCATGACGACTGCCGTGGTCGGGTTCACCTGCGTGATCCTGCCGACGAGGCCGGCGTTGTTGACCACCGGCATCCCGACACGGATGCCGTCGGTGGAGCCGGCGCTGATCTCGACCCGCTGGTCGAAGTTGCTCGGGGACGAGCCGATGATCGACGCCTGGACGAGATCGAAGTTGGCGACCGATTCGATCTCGAGCAGATCGCGCAGTTCCCGGTTCTCGATCAGCGCGTTGTCGCCGGCGACCTGGCTCTGGCGTTGGCGGTCGACTTCGTTCTGGAGTCGCTCGACCTCGGCTTCGAGTTCGTCGACCTGGGTGACACCCTTCCAGACCCGTTCGACCGGCCGAGTCACGACCTCGCCCGCGATCTCGAACGGACGGAATGCGTACTCGAAACCGGATCGGACACCGTTGAACACGGCGTTGCCGCGCAGGTCGAGGGTGATGAGGAGGACCGAGGTCAGCAGCAGGACGAGGATCGTGCGTCGCCGCCCCGCGGTGTAGATCGCCATGAGGCCGTCCGGGTCAGTCGTCGCCGCCGAGCGACATCAGCCCCCGCATGGCGTCGATGTTCTCCAGCGCCCGTCCGGATCCGATCACGACGCTGTACAGCGGCTCCTCGGCGGAGCGGATCGGCATGCCGGTCTCGTGGGCCAGGCGTTCGCTGAGTCCACCGAGGAGTGCGCCGCCTCCGGTGAGCATGATGCCGTCTTCCATGATGTCGGCGGCCAGCTCCGGCGGGGTCTTGTCGAGCGTCGTCTTCACGGCATCGATGATCGCGCCAACGGGCTCGGCAAGGGCTTCGCGCACGTGCTCGGTGGTGAGCTGGATCGTGCGCGGCAGACCCGAGACGAGATCGCGGCCGCGGATGTCGGCGGTGAGTTCTTCTTCCATGGGCCACGCAGAACCCATCTGGATCTTGATCTCCTCGGCGGTGCGGTCGCCGATCGCGAGGGAGTATTCCTTCTTGACGTACTGCGTGATCGCGTCGTCGAGTTCGTCGCCGGCGACGCGCACCGACTGTGCGGTGACGATGCCGCCGAGCGAGATCACGGCGACCTCGGTCGTGCCGCCACCGATGTCGACGACCATGTTGCCGCTCGGCTCGTGGACGGGCAGGTCGGCGCCGATCGCCGCCGCCATCGGCTCTTCGATGATGTGCACGGGTTTGCGGGCGCCGGCGTACTCCGCGGCGTCCTGCACCGCACGTTGCTCGACGCCGGTGATGCCCGACGGCACACAGATCACCATGCGAGGCTTCGACCACTTGCTGCCGTGGACCTTCTGGATGAAGTACCGCAGCATCTTCTCGCACACCTCGAAGTCGGCGATCACGCCGTCCTTGAGGGGTCGGATGGCCTTGATGTGGTTCGGCGTGCGGCCCATCATCCGCTTGGCCTCGAGGCCGACCGCGACGGGTCGGCCGTCGTTGACGTTGATGGCGACGACGGAGGGCTCGTCGAGGACGATGCCCTGCCCGCGCGCGTAGATCAGTGTGTTGGCGGTGCCGAGGTCGATCGCGAGGTCGCGACCCAACCCGAGCGGGTTCCCACGTGCCATTTCGACGACCTCCTCTCGTTCAACTCTCGTGCATCGACGCCCGAACGGCCTGGTTGTGACCGCGCGAGTCAGTCTCGCGCGACCACACGAGGTTACAAGTTCGGGAAGAAGATGCCGATTTCGCGCTCGGCGCTCTCGAGGCTGTCGGAACCGTGGACCAGGTTCTCGGTGAACAGGATGCCCAGATCGCCACGGATCGTGCCGGGGGCGGCGGTGCGCGGGTTCGTGGCGCCCATCATGGTGCGCACGACTTCCCAGGTGTCTTCCGGACCTTCGACGACCATGGCGACGACCGGGCCGCGCGACATGAAGGCCACGAGATCGTCGTAGAAGCCCTTGCCGACGTGCTCTTCGTAGTGGCGGGCCAGGGTGTCGGCGTCGAGCTGACGGAGCTCCATCGCGACGATGTCGAGGTTCTTCGCCTCGAAGCGCGAGATGACCTCGCCGACGAGCTTGCGCTCGACCGTGTCGGGCTTGAGCAGGACCAGGGTGCGATCAGACATGGCTTCCGAGGCTATCCGGGTCGCGGGCTCCCCCGGGCGGCCCACAACCCTGTTCTCGGTGCGTACGTGGGTCGTGTTTCCTCAGGTGTCGTTCAGTGGCGCGGTACGGTCGTGGGATGGCGGACGGTCCGACCGAGCGGGACGACATGCGGACGCCGGTTCCGCGCGACCAACACGTCCCCGACCGGATGATCGCCCCGCCGCGCTGGCGGTACCGCGTGTCGCCCGAGCGACGGCACCGACGGGCGGCGGTCACGTTCGGGATCGTCGTCGTGGTCGGACTCGCGGTGATGGCCGGCCTCTGGTGGCTCGCCGACGCCGCCGGCTTGTCGGGGTTCGTGCAGTTGCAGCTCTGGCTCGTGCCGACGATCGCCGCGCTCGTCTGGACCACCGTCGGGCCGAGCGTTGCCGAGTCGACCGACCACAACGACACCCAGACGTGGCCCGGCTTCTCGATCCGCTACGGCCTGGTCGGCGAGGACGAGCCCCGCCCGCTCCCGGCCCGGATCGTGGTGGCGGTCGTGTTCGGCGCCCCCGTCGGTTGGGCGCTGGTCGTGATCACGATCCTCGGGGTCGTCGGCCTGATGGAGTGACCGGGCGGGACCCCGGATCATCACGATCGAGCCCGACGACAGCCCCGAGATCGACGACAGCGACGACAGCGACGCCTCCACCGGCGCTCACCGGGTGAGCGCACCCCGTCCCCGCCGGCGGGTCGCCAGCAGCACCAGGGCCACGCCGGCGGCGAGGAGCAGCACGCCGACGTCTCGGAGTGGCGACGCGTCACCGCCGGTGGGCGGCAGCTCCGACGACGGTCCGTCGGTCACCGAGATCACCTCGATCGAGCCGGATGCCACGTCGAACACCACGACCGACGTCGTGAGCCCGCTGGCCGCGTCGATCAGCGTGAAGCTGTGCTGCCCGTCGGACCAGTCGGACGGCAGCGCCACGTCCGTGAAGGTGACGGTTCCGTCGCTCGGGGCGGTCGCCGGCCCGACGTCGACGGGCGTCGACCGCAACACACCTCGGTAGCGGCGACCCTGGTCGATCGACGGGGACGTCACGACGATGTCGACGATGCCGCCCGGGGTCGGGTCGCCGACGAACCGGAAGGGGGGCGACTCCGGCACCGTGCTCGTCGGGTTCGTGGTGTCGCCGCGGTCGATGGTCGTCGTCCCCCCGGCGGGCACCGTCGTGCTCGTCGTGCTCGTCGTGCTCGTCGGGTTCGTGGTGGTGGTGGTGCCGCCGCTCGGTGTCGTCGTGGTCGACGCGTCGACGACCGTCGTGGTGGTGGTCGTCGTGGACGTGGTTGTCGTGGTGGTCGTCGTCGTGGTGGTGGTCGGCACACCGTTGGCGACGTCGAAGGTCAGCGACCTCGTCGTGTAGTTGTTGCGGTCGTCGTGGACCCGGATCTCGAACGAGTGGGTGCCGTCGTCGAGCGCGGCGAGATCGAACACATCACCACCCGGGGTCACGCACGCGGGGTAGGGCGCACCGTCGAGTTCGCACACGACGTTCGTGAGGGCGATGCCGGCGTCGCTCGACGTCGCTGCGTAGGTCAGCGTCGACGCTGCATCGTTCCACGCCAGCACGTCGACCGTCGGCGGGTCGTTCGGCACCCGGAACAGCACGTCGTACGACAGCTCCGACGCGACACCCGACCCGTCGTCGATCAGGCGGATCTCGGCCCGGTGGTTGCTGCCGGCAGGCACGCCGCCCGGCACGAGTTCCCACGCCGGGAAGACCAGGCCGTCGCCGTCCGCAGTGAAGAAGTCCGTCGACGGGCCGCACCGCTCCGGACCGGGCGGCAGTGCGGTCCGATACAGGTTGACGCACACGTCGCCGGTGAACGAGGCGTCCGTCGTTCCGCCGATCAGGAACGGCGTCAACGGCGGAACCGACTCGGTCTCGCCGCCCGTTGCGGGCAGGTCGTGTTCGACGAGGCCGCGGAACCGGTCGTCGGGAGCGGCGACGACGTCGAGCTGCAGCAGCCGGACCGCTCGACCGAGCCCCGAGGGGTCGTTCTGCTGCACGACGATCGGGACCGTGACGGTGCCGATCTGGTCGAACTCGGCGAACCCTCCGACGCTGAGCACCCACTCGTCGTCGAGGTTCCGGGTGAGCGAGACGCGAGGGCCCGGGAAGCCGAGCGGGTCGAACGAGGTGACACTGTTCTCGGCCACCGTGTCGTAGAGGCCGAGCGCGACGGGTTGCCCGTCGACGAGGTCGCCCGGCTCGACGATCGCGATCTCGGTCGGCGTGCCGACGCCCACGACGCGCTGCACGTGGATGTCGGCGCTCGTGAACTCGACGAGGTCGTCGACCGGGTCGGTGGCTCGCAAGGTCGGTCGTTCGGCGCTGTCGAAGGTGAGGTCGCTCGTGGTCGTCCCACCGGACTGGTTGGTGATCGTGACCGTGACGCCTTGACTCAGGTCGGTCAGGGGGGTGATCGAGAACGACAGTGGGCCACCGAGTTCGCCGTCGGCGGCGCCGTTGCAGAGGTGCGGCCCGGGGATCCCATGACACGGCACGGTCGCCTGCGTCACCGGTCCCGGCACACCGTCGAGGCTGCCCGGCCACTCGATCCGGAGGGTGAACTGGTCGCTCGGCACGTCCTCGCCCAGTCGGACATCGAGCACTGCCTCGTCGTCCCCGTTGTCGACCAGCGTGATCGAGTCGACCTCGATCGTCGGCGCTGCGATCGCGAAGGCGACCTCGCCGGTGACCGCCGTCGTCGGTGACCCGGTCGCTTCCTGCATGGTGACCGTCGCTCGGTAGCGGCCGACGACCGACGGCACGAAGGCGGTGGCGTACGTCGTGTCGCCGTGTACGCCGACCCAGGCCCCGGTCGCCTCGTCGTCACGTTCGACCGTCCAGACGAAGTCGTAGCCAGAGGTGAACGCCTGCGGATCGAACGCGCCGCCGTCGTCGACCGGATTGGGTCGGAGTCCGAC
>JBPEWX010000062.1:0-2043 GCA_052032235.1 Ilumatobacter sp.
CGATCACGAACATGACCGTCAACCAGTACGGCGACTACGAGCTGATCATGGCGCCTCCCGGCGAGGACGGCGATCGTTACACGGTGCGGTACACCTACGACGACGACCGCCACACCGACGTCGCGATGGTCGAGGAGTTCGACGTCCATCAGTCCGACGCAGCAGCTGCACTGGCCGGTGGGATCGACCCTGCTCGCGACCAGGTCGGGATCACGTCGACAGCGACGTTCGATCCGCTGTCGGGCCGGGTCGCCTCGCGCACCGACGCGAACGGTGCCACGCGCCGGTACGTGTACGACGAGCTGGGGCGCAACGTCGAGATCTCGAACATCGCCGTCGGCGGTTCACCGACAGCGTTGATCACGATCGAGTACAACGCCAACGATCCCGCCTATGCGCACGCGATCGCACGTCACCAGGACATCTTCGACGGCAACGACCCGGCGGGTGCCGACGACGGTGCGGGTGACGACACGACCGCCACGATCGACACGGTCACCTTCGTCGACGGGCTCGGTCGGATCACCCAGACCAAGCGCGACGCACGGATCGTGGCGCCGGGCGAGACCGCTCCACGCAACACTCGCCAGGTGACGGGCAGTGCCCGTTTCGACCAGTACGCCCGACCGATCGTCGAGTTCGGACCCGTCGCCGACGACGGCCCGGCCGGTTCGTTCACGACCGCGGCGTTCGGCGGCAACCAGACGACCCTCGCCTACGACGTGGCCGACTTCCTCACCGAGGTGGTGGAGCCGGGAGCCCGCACGACCACGTACGAGTACCCGATCGAAGCGCCGACTGCCGGCGATCCGGTGCTCGGCCTCACCGTCGAGACCGACCCCGAGGGCCGGGTGACGACGCTCGCCGAGGACGTCCGCGGGTTCCAGCACCTCGTCATCGAGACACCGCCGTTCGGCTCCGACCCGGCGATGACCACCCGCTACGAGGTGACCCCGCTCGGCGAGACCACCCAGGTCATCGACATGACCGGTGCGAGCACGACATACGCCTTCGACATGCGCGGTGACACCACGTCGGTGACCACACCGAACTCGGGTCTGACCACCTTCGAGTACGACCTCGCCGGCCGCCGCGCCGGAAAGGTCAACGAGATGATGCGTGCCGCCGGCACCGAGGTGGCCTATGGGTATGACCTCGATCGTCTCGTGACGGTCGACAACCCCGGGCTGGCCGACGACGTGGTGTACGAGTACGGACTCGACAACAGCGACGGCCGGTTCACCGCCGGGCGCGTCAAGCGGATCGACGACCGGACGCGTATCGCCGACAACACCTACGGCCCCGGCGGCGCGCTGGTGTCGCAGCTCGTCGAGGTGAAGCGTCACAACTGGGACCCGAACCTCACCGAGGAGGAACTCGAGGAGTTCCGTTGGACGACCGAGTGGAGCTATGACGGTCTCGGTCGTATCCACACCGTCCGATACCCAGACGCCAAGACGCTCGGGACGGTGCCGGTGGGCACCTCGGTCGCCGGTCTGACGGCACCCGACCAGCTCGACGGACTGATCGAGGAGGTCGACGAACCCGGCGAACTCGTCGTGTACGACTACGACTCCGGCGGCATGGTGCGCAGCATCGGGGGCGCCGAGGCCGGCATCTCGTACGTCGAGGAACCGATCGACCAGTTCATCGACGGCGTGCAGACGACCGTCTTCGTCCCACGGCCGACCGAGCACGAGTACGAGTACCTGATCGATCGGATCTACGACCATCGCCTCCTGTCGATCGAAGATCAGCTGGGCAACTCGGCCGTGACGACGCGTGTGTACGACGCCGACACGTCGTGGCTCACCGAGATCGTCACCACATCCGCCGACCCCGACCCGCTCGTGACACAACGCGTCGAGCTCCAGGACATCGAGTACGGCTTCGACGTCATGGGACGGCCGCTCACCTACGAGAACGACCTCCCGTTCGCCAACCGCGCCATCAACGGCGGCGCGACCGAGCAGTCGTTCCTCTACGACGGCTTCGGCCGGATCGTCGGCTCGGCGGGCACGTTCAAGCTGAAGAGCGACACCG
>JBPEWX010000620.1:0-3213 GCA_052032235.1 Ilumatobacter sp.
TCAAATGCTCGCCGGCAGAGCGGTCCGTCTCGACGACGTCGCCGATGCGCCACCGGAGGCCGCCGCCGACGTGGCCACGTGGGGTGTCGACGGCGTACGGTCCGTCCTTGCTTTCCCGCTGACCACCGACGGCTCGTTCCGTGGAGCGCTCATCCTGAACCGCGTCGAACCCGGTTCGTGGAGCGACCGTCAGGTGCACCGGTGCGAGATGATCGCGACGAGCATCGCCGCCGTGATCGATCGACTGACGACGGCCGAACGGGAACGGACCGAGGCTCGGCGCGAACGCGACCTGCTCGCCTCGACGATGGAGCTCATCGGGGAGCTCAGCCACGAACTGAAGACGCCGCTGCACACGATCGCCGGCTTCGCCGAACTCATCGACGACTCGCGACTCAGCGAACCCGATCGCGACGCACTCCACACCATCCGCGACGCGTCGGCCCGGCTCGGGACCGTCGTCGACGACCTGCTGACGGCGGCAAAACCCCAGGACGACGCGTCGACCGAGGTGTTGCCGGTGCTCCGGCAGGTGCTCAAGCAGTTCGACTCGATCGCCATCGCGCATTCCGTCGAGATCGACTGCAGTTCGCTCGACCCGTCGGCGAGCGTCCCGTTCGACGCGCCGCGTACCCGGCAGCTGCTCCGCTGTCTGGTCTCGGGTGCGCTGCTCGGGGCCGGGCACGGCGGCACGATCGCCGTGCACGCCGACGAGGACGGACGCACGCTCGTCGTCGACATCGACAGTGCCGAGGTCGTCCCACCGGCGGCGCTCGGCTTCCCCGTCGCCCACGCCATCCTGGGCGAGGTCGGCTCGATCGAGATCGATCGGCTCGACGACGACCCTGCTGCGTACGGCGCCGTCGTGCGCACCCGGTTCCGCGAGTCCCCCACCGGGACCGCCGGTTTCTGACCGACGAACCTCGGGGTTCGGACCGAGGCGAGCCGGGTACGGTCGTCGACGGCGGCGCCTCCCCCGTTCGCGCCGCCGAGGAGGCAGGAATGAGCCGACGTCACCGTGTCGTCGTGATCGGCGCCGGGTTCGGCGGACTGCGAGTGGTCCGCGGGCTCGCAGACGTCGACGTCGAGATCGTCGTCGTCGACGCCCACAACTTCCACACGTTCCAGCCGCTGCTGTATCAGGTGGCGACGGCTGGTCTCGATACCGACGACATCGCCTATCCGATCCGTGGCATCTTCCGGCGGCAGCGCAACGCGTCAGTGCGCGTCGCCGCCGTCACCGACATCGATCTCGATCGTCGGGTCGTCACCACCACCCGCGGTGAACCGCTGGACTTCGACACCCTCGTCGTGGCGGCCGGAACCGTGAGCCACGACTTCGGGATCGAGGGGGTCGCCGATCACACCCTGCCGCTGAAGTCGGTCGCCGACGCCGTGGCCATCCGTGACCACGTGCTGACCACGTTCGAGCACGCCACCTTCGCCGATCATGTCGACCGCGAGCTCGACGTCGTCGTGTGCGGTGGCGGTCCGACCGGGGTCGAGATGGCCGGCGGGCTCACCGAGCTGTACGACCGAGTACTCCGCAAGGACTATCCGACGCTTCCGGTCACCGAGGCGCGGATCACCCTCGTCGAAGCCGTCGATCGGGTGCTCGGATCGTTCGACGAGTCACTGAGCAGCCGAGCCGAGGCGACCTTGCGAGAACGCGGCGTCGACGTGATCACCGGCACCCCGATCGCCTCGGTCGACGAGGGTGCCGTCGAACTCGAGGACGGCAGGCGGCTGGAGGCGGGCACGATCGTGTGGGCCGCCGGCGTCCGAGCGGCGCCGGTCGCCGAGATGCTCGGCACCGAACTCGGACGGGGCGGCCGGATCGTCGTGGCCGGCGACCTGTCCGTACCGGACCACCCGAACGTGTTCGCGATCGGCGACATCGCCGTCGACCCCGACCGCCCGCTCCCCCAGGTCGCCCAACCCGCCATCCAGGGCGGGAAGCACGTGGCACGACAGATCGAACGACGATTGGCGGGCGAGCAGACCGAGACGTTCGAGTACACCGACAAGGGCTCGATGGCGACCATCGGCCGCAACCAGGCCGTCGCCGAGCTGCCCGGCGGGATGAAGCTGAGCGGGCCGATCGGCTGGTTGGCTTGGCTGGCGTTGCACCTGCTGTATCTCATCGGGTTCCGGAACCGGTTGAACGTGTTCGTCAACTGGGCCTGGAACTACCTCACCTACGACCGGGCCAGCCGGCTGCTCGCCCCGAGCGACGATTGACGATCGACGACCGGTGATCGCCGGTGCGAGGGGGTGCCGCGGATCGAACCGTCTGCCACCATGGGCCGGTGGCCGAGTACCAGTATCCGTACCCCGCTCCCGAGCTCGCCGCCGAGCATCCTTTCGTCCCGCTCGACTTCCGGCGACTCGAGCCGGCCGAGATGCAGCGGCGTGCCGACGAGTTCCACGCCGAGATGGCGCGCCGACGGTCGGTCCGGATGCTGTCCGACGAACCGGTCCCGATCGAGCTGATCGAGACGGCGATCGCGACGGCGAGCACGGCACCGTCGGGCGCCCACCATCAGCCGTGGCGCTTCGTCGTCACCGGCGATCCGACCATCAAACGCGAGATCCGACGAGCCGCCGAGGACGAGGAGCGGCAGAACTACGAGGGCGGTCGGATCAACGACGAGTGGCGCCGCGAACTCGCACCGCTCGGCACCGACTGGCACAAGGAGTTCCTCGAGTTCGCACCATGGATCGTCGTGCTCTTCGAAGAACGGTTCGGCGTCGACGACGAGGGGGCCCGCCGCAAGCACTACTACGTGAAGGAGTCGTGCGGCATCGCCGCGGGCCTGTTCGTCGCCGCACTGCATCACGCCGGACTCGCAACCCTCACCCACACGCCGAGTCCGATGGCGTTCCTGAGCCGGGTGCTCGGGCGCCCCGAGAACGAGCGGCCGTTCGTGCTGTTCCCGATCGGCTACCCGGTCGACGGCTGCCTGGTGCCCGATCTGCAGCGCAAGGCGCTCGACCAGGTCATGACCGTCGTGACGAGCTGACGCCGGGGTTCAGCCGTCGGCGGCGAGTTCGGCGACGAGGGCGTTCGGCTCCTCGACGCTGACACGGAGCACCCGCAGGCCGACACCGAACGGTCCGACCTTGCTGGGCACGGCCGGGTCGAGGTCGAGACGGACGACACCGCTCGACGAACCGTTGACCAGCCACTTCGCGCCCCAACCGTGCACGCCC
>JBPEWX010000621.1:0-2648 GCA_052032235.1 Ilumatobacter sp.
CGAGCGCCGACGATCCGCCACTTCGCCGGGTCGAGCACACGCGAGTACTCCTCGTCGAGCGGCATCCGATCCGGGTGCGGGTCGTCCCACTGGCGCAGCCCGCGCGCGGTCGTGGCGAACGCCGCGTCGACGTCGACGAGCAGCTGGGCGAACCGATCCATCGCACCAGCTTGCTCGCGACCGCACGGGCGACCGCGACGGGTTCCGGACGGGGGAGGAACCGGCCGACGGACTCTGCGACACTGGAGCCGTGAAGCCCCTCGTGCGCCTGTTCGGGCGTCGAACCGAGCAACCTGCTCCGTTCGTCCGATTCCTCCACATCCCCAAGACCGCCGGGATGTCACTGCACGAACTGATCGTGGAGAACGCCGACGGTCCCGTCTTCCGGATCGACCCGGCGCCGGGGCGCCGCATCGCCGACTGGAACGCGTCGACCGACGACGAGCGATCGGCGTTCGCGGCCGTCAGCGGCCACTTCGCCTGGGGCCACCTCGCCGAGGTCAGCCGTCCGACGATCACGCTCACCGTCGTCCGGGATGCGGTCCGACGGGTCGAGTCGATGTGGCGGTTCGCCGCCGTGTACGAGCCGCACGAACTGCACGAACGGATCAAGAACGGTCTCGATCTCCGGCGTGGGATCGAGGACGAGGTCGCGCTGATGCTGAACGACGGACAGACCCGCCTGTTGTCGGGTGTGTGGGGCGATGTCGGATTCGGCGAGATCGACCGGACGCACCTCGACCGGGCCGTCGAGGTGCTTCGACGGCCCGATGTGCTGTGCGGGCTCGCCGAGCGCTTCGACGAGTCGATCGACCTGTTCGGCCGCGAGCTCGGGTGGACGGTGCGGTCGGCGCCGCACGTCAACGCGACGACCTCGACACCACACCGTTCCGACGTCGACGCCGAGACGGCCGAGGCGGTCGCCGAGGTCAACCGTTTCGATCGGCAACTCGTGCGGATCGCCGCCGAGATCCTCGACGAACGCCTGGGCGCAGCCCGCTAGCGCTCGGTTCGTCCGGTCGCGCCGTCGTCAGCCGGCGAGTCCGGTGAGCACGCCTTCGAGGCTCTCGAGGCCGGCCGCCAGTGAGTCGGTCAGGTTCTTGAGTTCGGTTTCGCCGACGTCGATCGCGATCGGCACGTCGAGCTGCACCGGGAACTCGTCCTGGATCGGCACGGTCTCGTCGATCGGGATGTCGACGACCAGATCGATCGGCACCACGACGTCGACCGGCACGTTGACGTCGACCGGGATGCCGCCGAGCGGCGTGTCGATCGTGATCGTCGTGTCGATCTCCTCGTTGATCGGGATCTCGGTCACGATCGGGACCTCGACGGTGCGGCTGATGACGACCTCGGTGTCGATCGGGATGACCTCGTCGATGTTGACGTCGAACGAGATCGTCGACTCACCGAAGTCGCGCAGGCCGGTGATCGCCTCCGCCACACCCGCCTCGATCTCGGGCGACAGTTCGGCCAGCTGGTCGACGAACCCTTCGACCTGCGACGCGTACAGCGCGGCGCCTGCCTCGACCCGGTCCAGGTCGGCGCGCAGTTCCTCCACCTCGGCCGACGACGCACCGCCGGTCGCCATCACGGCGGCCAACTCGGTGCGTGCTGCTTCGGCGTCGCTCTCGGCCGACGCGACGCGACCGAACAACAATCCGATCACGACGAAGGCACCGACGAGCAGCGCTGCGAGACCCCCGATCATCAGGTTCGTCCGGCGCGTCAGCTCGGCGATCGCTGCGGCGTTCGCCTCGCTGGCGGCGGGGACGGGTTCGAGCCCCGCCGGCCCGGTGCCGTGTCCGGCCTCGTGCGGGGTGTCGTGATGGATCTCGTGCGGGGTGTCGTGATGGTCGGTCACGGCGTTGCTCCTTCGGTGGAGTGATCGTCGGCGTGCGGGGTGATTCGGTTGCGCCGCATGAACAAGGTGGCGAGCAGGCCGGCGCCGAGCACCACGGCAGCGGCGGTGAACGTCTCGGCGATCGCCTGGGCGGTGAGGGTCTCCTGGGCAGCGACGACGGCGTCCTCGAAGCCGGGGTCGGTGATCGGGGGGAGTTCGATGGTCGAGCGGAGGCTCTCGAAACGAGAGAGCCCCCAGGCCGTGAGGGCCGACAGCCCGACGCTCAACCCGAGCAGACGCACGACCATCACCACCGACGCCGCGGCACCGCGCTGGTCGGGCGGTGCGGCGTCGACGACGGCGCTCGTCGTCGGCGCGACCGTGAGGCCGAAACCGCCGCCGAGGAGGGCGAGCTGGACGGCGAAGATCGGGTAGCTGGTGTCGGCGGTCCAGGTCGCCCCCATCCAGGCATACGCCGCGGTCGACATGGCGACGCCGAGCAGCACCGGCGGCTGATACCACCACCGCTCGGTGATCCGCCCGCCGACGTACGACGTGATCGCCATCGCCGCGGTGAGCGCCGACAGGATCCAGCCGGAGTACACGGCGGCCCGTTCGAGATCGAGTTCGACCGAGTTGATGAACAGCGGGACGTCGACCATGGCGATCACGAGGCCGGCGCCGACGACGAAGTTGACGCCGAGGGCGATCAGCAGGTTGCGCCCCTGGAAGATGCGTGGGTCGAACAGCGGGTGCTTCGAGTACGACTGCTGCACGATGAACAAGCCGGTCGCGAGCGTGGCGA
>JBPEWX010000622.1:0-2908 GCA_052032235.1 Ilumatobacter sp.
CGTTGCGTCGTCAGCCCTGGAGCGGACGGCGTTGCGGCGACGCAACGGATCCGACACCATTCGTCGGGTGGAGGTTTCGACGGGGCGGGCGGTGGCTCGCCGACTGGCGGCGACGGTGTACGTGCCGTTCGTGTTGTCGATGCTGGGGCGCGGCATGCTCGTGCCGGTCCTCCCGCTGTATCTGCGCGACGCCGGGTTCAGCTTCACGATGGTGACGGTGGTCGTCGCCGCTGCGGGCATCGGCGCCGTGGTCGGCGGGTTGCCGGCAGGTGCCACGGCACAGCGCCTCGGTCCCGAATGGCTGTTCGCGTCGGCCACCGTGCTCACCGGCATCGCGTCGATGCTGTTCGGCGTCAGCACGGCGGTCATCGCGTTGTTCGCCTTCCACCTCACCGTCGGGCTCGGCGCGGTCGGTACCCGGGTCGGTGTCCAGATGCTCGTGAACGAGGCCGTCGGCGTCGAGTTGCGAGGCCGTGGCATGTCGATGCTGGGTGGCGGCATGCGAGCGGCGATGTTCGTCGGCCCCGTCGTCGGCGGGGTCCTGGTCGACGTCGTCGGGTTCACGGCGACCTTCGTGGTCTGTGGCGTCGTGACGCTGCTCGGCCTCGTGCCGTTCGTGACGGCACGTCGTTCGGTCGACGGTGGGCAGCGGTTCGCCCGCCCGCCGGTCGCCGCATCGGGCTTGGTGCGGGCGTTGCGGGCACACACCGGTCTCCTCCTGCTCGCCGGCACCGGAACGGCCCTCGTGATGACGGCTCGCGCCGGCCGGAACGTGATCGTGCCGCTGATCGGCGACGAGCTCGAGTTGTCCGCCGCGGCGGTCGGGTTCCTCGTCGCGATCGGGACCGGCGCCGACCTGCTCCTGTTCCCGGTGAGTGGGTGGCTGATGGACCGTTTCGGTCGGCTGGCGGCGATCGTCCCGGCGTTCTCGCTGCTCGGCGTCGGCTTGCTCCTGCTCGGGCTGAGCCCGACGGTCGCCGGTGCCGTCGTGTCCGGCGTGGTGATGGGCGTCGGCAACGGGATGTCGGCGGGCACGATGCTGACCCTCGGCGGCGACCTCGCACCGCCCGACTCCGGGCCGTTCCTCTCGGCGCTCGGCATGATGCAGGACCTCGGCGTGGTGCTCGGTCCGCTGATCGTCGGCTGGTTGGCCGATGCCGCCGGGTTGGAGGTGTCGGCGATCGTGCTGGCGGTGGTGATGTTCGTCGCGATCGCGTGGATCGTGGTCGTGCTCGGCGACACCGCCAAGCCGACGCGGCCATGGATCGTCCGACGCACGCAGTTTGTTGCGAACGCAAGCACCTCTAGCATGGTGTCATGAGCGCTGTCGTCCAAACCGTCCCGCTGGGCATGCAGTGGCCCACGCTCGACCCGTTCCTGTTCTGCGTCCACCACCTCGACGAGTATCCGGCCGGTAACGACCGGCAGGGTCCCGTCGCCGACCTGTCCGGTCGCCCGCTCGGCCAGGACTTCGAAGGCATCGACGGGTGGCGGATGTACCACGGCCAGGTCGTCCCCGGCTTCCCGGCCCACCCGCACCGGGGCTTCGAGACCGTGACGTACGTTCGTCAGGGGCTCGTCGACCATGCCGATTCGATGGGTGCCGCCGCCCGGTACGGGCGCGGCGACGTCCAGTGGCTCACCGCCGGCAGCGGGATCCAGCACGCCGAGATGTTCCCGCTCCTCGATCGCGACGGTGGCAACACCCTGGAGCTGTTCCAGATCTGGGTCAACCTGCCCGCCGCCGACAAGATGGTCGACCCCCACTTCTCGATGTTCTGGGACGCCGACGTGCCACGCGTCGTCGCCGACGGCGTCACCGTGACGGTCGTCGCCGGCTCACTGGGCGACACGACGCCGCCATCGCCGCCGCCGGCGTCGTGGGGCTCTCGCGACGAGGCCGAACTCGCGATCTGGCACATCGTCGTCGAGCCCGGTTCGGCGTGGACGCTGCCCGCAGCGGCGGCCGCCGACGCCAACCGCGTGCTCTACGTGTTCGACGGGGACGGTGCCGACCTCGACGGCACGATCGTCGACGCGCCGACCGGCGCCGTCGTCGACCCGTCGGTGGCGCTGCCGATCGCCAACACGTCCGATCGACCCGTCGAGATCCTGATGCTCCAAGGCCGTCCGCTGAACGAGCCGGTCGCCCAGTACGGGCCGTTCGTCATGAACACCCGCGACGAGATCCAGCAGGCGTTCGAGGACTATCAGCGCACCCGGTTCGGTGGCTGGCCGTGGGACCGCGACGATCCCGTGCACGGGCTCGACGGCGACCGCTTCGCCAAACACGCCGACGGGCGCGTCGACCAGCCGGCCTGAGGCCGCCGACCCGGCGTCGGGGTCAGTGCAGTTCGGCGTTGGCGGCCATCCGCTGCGCCATGACCGGCATCATCTTCGCGGCGATGCCCGGCGTCTCCTCGATCACCGTCGAGAACACCCGACCGTCGATGTGGAGCACGGTGCACTCGGTTGCGCAGGTGACGGTCGAGGTGCGGTGGTGGTGGGTGAGGAGGGCGATCTCGCCGGCGAAGCCGCCGGCGTCGATGTTCGCGACGTGCTCGCCGTTGCGGGTCACCTCGAGCGTGCCCGACACGACGACGAACATCTCGTGCGCCACGTCGCCCTCACGCATCAGCACCCGGCCGGCCGGGAAGCTCAGCTGGGTCGCGGACTGGGCGACGAGATCGAGTTCGTCCTCGTCGAGTCCGGAGAACAACGGAATGCCGGTCAGGTTGTCGTGGTACGCGTGGGCCATCGGTGCAGTCTCCCCATTCATCGAACCGGCTCGGGCCGGATTCCCCGCCGGTCAGCGTAGATCACTCCGCCGGCACAGCAGTGTGTCGAACGACGAATGGTGTCGGATCCGTTGCGTCGCGGTCGGTCGGGCTGTGTGAGCAGGATGTGG
>JBPEWX010000623.1:0-2798 GCA_052032235.1 Ilumatobacter sp.
GACCGAGTCGAGGGGTTGCACGAACTCGCCGTCGGCCCAAGTCGGCACGCTGTGGAAGGCGATGCGCGACCCCTGGTACTTGCCGTGCGTGAACGCCACGAAGTGGGTCATGGTCGAGACCTCGTCGCCGATGTACGACCACGACTGCTGATCCTTGGCGTACACCTCGTAGGTGCCCGGGTCGGGCTGGGTGATCGCCGACGTCATGGGCATCTCGTCGACGACGGCGCCGTCCTCGCACAGCCAGGTGCGTTGGGTCGCCCGATCGACCACGGCCGAGCGGCCGATGTCCGGACAGGTATCGGGATCGGCCGGGACGTGCCGTCCGCCGGTCCAGTTGCCGAGCAGGCCGGCGGTCACCGGGCCGGCGACACCGTCGATCGTCAGGGACTCGGCTGCCTGGAACGCCCGCACGGCAGCGTCGGTCTCCTCGTCGAACACGTCGTCGGGCTCACCGTCGAACACGCCGGCCGCCGCCAGGCGAGTCTCGAGACAGGCCACCTGCGGATCGACGACGCCCAGCTCGAACCGCACCGACAGTTCGCAGTCGTCCGGGATCGTCGTCGTGGTCGTGGTCGTCTCGATCGGGACGACCGGAACGACCGGCACCGTCTGAGCGGTCTCGGCCGGCTCGTCGTCGCCGACACTCCACGCAGCGAGCGCGCCGATGCCGAGCAGGACGGCCAGGGTGGCCACGAGCGCCGGGGTGGAGCGGGGCATCGACGCGGAGCCTACGTCAGGCGTTCGGAGCGTCCGGATCGGCCGCGGCGTCGGCGCACGCGGTCGGAGTCGCGGCGGCCCATGCGGCCACCTCGTCCGCCGGGCTGCGGGCGTGGCCACCGGCCCAGGCATCGAAGTACGGCTGCGGCCAGATCACGCCGCGCCGAACCGACCACTCGAGCCGATCGCACGGCGGCGAGATGCCGACGTGGACGTGGCAGCCGCCGGTCCGGCCCGTCAGACCGATCGAGCCCAGCAACGTGCCGGGCTCGACCCGCACTCCCTCGCCGACGCCTTGCGCGATCTCGTCGAGGTGGGCCAGGTAGTAGCGCACACCGTCGTCGCCGACGATGGCGACGGTTCGGCCTCCCCTGGTCGCCGGGTCGTCGACGGCAGCGTCCCACCGGTCGGTGCGGCGCACCTGGCTCACGACCCCCGCGGTCGGGGCGACGACCGGCGAACCGCAGTCGGCGAACACGTCGGCCGCCCGGTAGTCGCCGCCGTGCCCGTCTCCCCAACCCCGATTGATCGACGCCGGCACGGGCACCGTGTACGCCCCGGCCTCGACCGGGTACTGACTCGGCAGGAGCGGTGTGGTCGTGGGTGCAGCGCTCGACGTCGACGGTGCGACCGCGATCGTGCTGGTCGACGTGGTGCTGGTCGCCGTGCTGGTCGTCGAGGGTGCGAGGGTCGTGGAACTCGTCGTGGAACTCGTGGAACTCGTCGTGGAGGTCGACGACGTCGTGGTCGTCGTGCTCGTCGCCGGCACCGAGGTGACGACCGTCGTGGACGGATCGCTCGTCGACACCGTCATCGCCGTGGAGCCGACCGTGTCGGTCGCCGAGCAGGACGCGAGGGCGACGAGCGCAGCGATCAGGACGACCCGGTTGGCGATCACGGCACGAGCTTCGCGGCCGACGACCGGCGAGACCAGTCGATCAGGCGAGGAACAGCTCGGCGATCTGGATCGTGTTGAGCGCGGCGCCCTTGCGCAGGTTGTCGTTGCTGACGAACAGGGCGAGACCACGGCCGTCGGGTGCGCCGGGGTCGGTGCGGATGCGGCCGACGTACGACGGGTCTTGCCCGGCCGCCTCGAGCGGCGTCGGGACCTCGTTCACCACGACACCCTCGGCGGCCTCGAGGATCTCGTAGGCACGCTCCGGCGAGATCGGGTTCGCGAACTCGGCGTTGATCGACAGGGAGTGACCGGTGAAGACCGGCACCCGCACGCACGTGCCCGACACCAGCAGGTCGGGGATGTCGAGGATCTTGCGGCTCTCGTTGCGGAGCTTCTTCTCCTCGTCGGTCTCGTTCAGCCCGTCGTCGACGACGGAGCCGCAGAGCGGCAACACGTTGAACGCCATCGGCTTGGCGAACTTCTCGGGCGTCGGGAACTCGATCGCGGCGCCGTCGTGGGTGAGTTCGGCCGCGCGGTCGACGACCTGGCGGGCCTGCTTGTCGAGCTCGTCGACGCCGGCGAGACCGCCGCCCGAGACCGCCTGATAGGAGGCGACGATGAGGCGGGTCAGGCCGGCCTCGTCGTGCAGCGGCTTGAGGACCGGCATGGCGGCCATCGTGGTGCAGTTGGGGTTGGCGATGATGCCCTTCGGCGTCTCACGGATGAGGTGGCCGTTGACCTCGCTGACGATCAGCGGCACCTCGGGGTCCATGCGGAACGCCGACGAGTTGTCGATCACGGTCGCGCCGGCGGCGGCGAACTTCGGTGCGTAGGCGCGCGAACCGGTGGCGCCGGCGGAGAACAGGGCGATGTCGAGGCCGGACGGGTCGGCGGTCTCGGTGTCCTCGACGGTGATGTCGGTGCCCTTCCAGGGCAGGGTCGTGCCGGCCGACCGGGCCGACGCGAAGTACCGGATCTCGTCGATCGGGAAGTTCCGCTCTTCGAGCAGACGGCGCATGACGCCCCCGACCTGACCTGTTGCTCCAACGATGCCGACGCGCATGTCGGCAAGGCTAACGCTGGTGCGAGAACGGGCGTCGCGCGGTTTCGGCGTGGCCGGTTCGGTCCGGGTCGGGTGATCTCCGGAAACGTCGACTCCGTCGCCGTTCCCTCCGACACC
>JBPEWX010000624.1:0-4331 GCA_052032235.1 Ilumatobacter sp.
CCGTCGCAACGTTGGTGGCAGTGGCGGGATTCGTTCGGTGGCGTCGCAGCGCACCGACCGACACCCCGAATACTGAGTTGGACGATGGTCCGCCGCCGTTGCGCTCAGCTGTTGCGGTGTCGTCGGGTCGGCGCGGATTGAACGACGAGGTGTCGTTGTGAGCTGTTGTGACTCCTCGACG
Organism: Ilumatobacter sp.; assembly: GCA_052032235.1. Lineage (GTDB taxonomy): Bacteria > Actinomycetota > Acidimicrobiia > Acidimicrobiales > Ilumatobacteraceae > Ilumatobacter. Next base: position 182 of record JBPEWX010000624.1, read on the forward strand.
ACGACGGGTCGACCGTGTCAGAGTTGCGGGCACGTGGGCCCGGTCGTCGGTGTGGCACCGGTGCGGCCACATCTGCCTGGAGCGGTTGACGGTGCGTGGCAGCACTGCGCAAACAAGCAGTGCGAGGTCGTGTTCCACCTCGACGCGCAGTCGATCACGGTTGACGCGGTGCGGACCCGAGTCGGATCGAAAGCGATGAACAACGAGTCGCCGGTGTGTTTCTGTTTCGCGCACACTGCCGACGATCTTCGCGACGACCTCGAAGCCCACGATGGGGTCAGCACGATCAAGTCATCGATCAAGGCCGCTGTCGCAGAAGGGCGCTGCGCATGTGAGCACCTGAACCCGAGCGGCCAATGCTGCCTCCCCGAAGTCCACCGAACACTCAAAACCCTCACCGCCACGTCACCGGCGTGACCGACCCACCGACCAGAAAGCACCACGCACCTGCGATGAGCAACAACAGCTACGACCTGATCGTGATCGGCGCCGGGATGGCCGGCAACGCGGCAGCGAACAAGTGCGCCTCGGCCGGCTGGCGTGTCGCGATCGTCGACGAACTCCCATACGGGGGCACATGCGCGCTCCGCGGTTGCGACCCGAAGAAGATCCTCCGACGGGGCGCCGAAATCATCGACAGCGCCCGACTCATGGCCGGCAAGGGCATCGACACCAACGGCATCCAAATCAACTGGGCCGACCTCATGGGCCACAAGCTCGGCTTCACCGAACCCGTCCCGGAGAACATGGAACGCGGACTGACCGGCAACGGCGTCGACACGCTGCACGGCTCGGCGACCTTCACCGGACCCAACTCGCTCGACATCGACGGCGAGGCCTACAGCGCCGAGCACTTCCTCATCGCGACCGGTGCCCGCCCGCGACCGCTCGACTTCCCCGGCGCCGATCATCTCATCGACAGCACCGCATTCCTCGATCTCGACGAACTGCCGGAACGGATCGTGTTCGTCGGTGGCGGGTTCATCTCCTTCGAGTTCGTCCACATCGCAGCCCGCGCCGGCAGCCGCCCGACGATCATCGATCACGGCCCGCGACCCTTGAAAGGGTTCGATCCAGACCTCGTCGACCTCCTCGTCCAACGTGGCGAAGAGGTCGGAATCGACACCCGAACCGAGACCTCGGTCGTGTCCGTCGACACTGACGGGTCCGGCTTCGAGGTGACCGTTAGCCGCGACGGTGAGCAGTCCACGATCGGCGCCGACCTGGTCGTGCACGGCGCCGGACGGATCTCTGAGCTCTCCCGGCTCGGCCTCGAACACGCCAACGTCGAACACGGCCCCCATGGGGTGAAGGTCGCCGGCCACCTGCAAAGCACCACGAACCCCGCCGTCTACGCCGCCGGCGACTCCGCCGACACGCCCGGCATGCCACTCACCCCGGTCGCCGTGTTCGAAGGCAAAGTCGCCGCATCCAACATGCTGAAATCGACAACGACTGTCCCCGACTACGCCGGCGTCCCCACTGCAGTGTTCACCATCCCCGAACTCGCCCGCGTCGGCATGCTCGAAACCGACGCCGTCGACGCCGGCATCGACCTCGACGTCCGATACACCGACACCAGCGGCTGGTACTCCAACTACCGGATCGGAGAAACCACCGCAGCAGTGAAGATCCTCGTCGACACCAGCAACGACACGATCGTCGGCGCCCACATGCTCGGCCCGGAATACGGCGAGCTGATCAACTTCTGCGCGCTCGCGATCAAACTCGGCCTCACCACCCGACAGCTCAAATCAATGACCGCCGCCTACCCCACCGTCACGTCCGATCTCGGCTCCATGCTCTGACCCGCTCTCCCGGCGCCGAGGAGCCGCTCGGCTCGCGGCCGCTGCGCGCGACACTGGACCCGATGGCCACCGTGTCCGACGAGCGAATCCAACCAGCGCTCCATGCCCTGCTCGCCGGCGACGCCGAAGGGCTTCGAGCAGCGTTGGCTGCCGACACCGAACTCGTCAACGGCGTCTGGAACGACCACACACTTCTTGAATGGGCCACCCAGCCACCCCACGACGTCGACCCGGCGTGCACCGACGTGCTCATCGACGCAGGCGCATCGCTCGATCGAGCGCTCGGTCTCGCCGGATGCTGGAACCTCGCCGACCTCTGCACCCGGCTTCTCGAAGCCGGCGCCGACCCGACATCGCTGTGCGACAACGCATCACCCATCACCGCGCTCGAGTCCGCAGCGATGCACGGATCAACACGATCCGCCGACGTCCTCATCGAACAGGGACTCCACCGGCCGACTCTCTGGTTGGCCGCCGCCACCGGCCAACTCGACCTCGTCGCCAACTGGATCTCCCCGACCGGCGAGCTGCTGCAGCCGGCCGGTCCGTACCGGCCGAACTGGGCACACGTCGGCCGACCCCAAGCACCCCCACCCACCGACGACCCCGAACAGATCCTCAGCGAGGCAATGACCTTCGCAGCACGCAACGACCGATCCGCAGTGGTCGACCACCTCCTCGATATCGGCGTGCCGATCGACGCCGCCCCGTACCGAGGAATCACCTCGCTCCACTTCGCCGTCCAATACGCCAAACCCCACATGGTCGACCACCTCATCGCACGCGGCGCACCACTCAAATCCCGAGACGACGAATGGAACGCCACCCCCGCACGCTGGGCAGAGGTCTGCAACGACGACTCAGCCGACCGCACAGCGATCCTCGAAACGCTGTCCTGACCGAATCGTCCCTGAACCAACGAGCAGTGCCGACGCCAGCGCACCAGCGCCAGTCGGCCCACGCATCAGCAACCGAGCTCCCGCGCCCAGCCGACTCGCAGTGCCCTTGCGCTCGCTGTATTGGCCGGCCGGACGATCGCTGTCGATACTTGGCGGCGACCGACGATCGGCCCTGCTAGCGATCTGGCGGACCGCTGTCCCGTCCCCGGTACGAGCGTTCGAAACGCGGCAGTCGTATAGCTGCTCACCGATGTATCGGTGATGACCGATATGATCGGGGTCATGGGTGCAACCGACGATCGTTCCAACGACGTCGCTGTTGCGGCGAAGCTCTTCTGCGGTTTCGGTGATCGGACACGCCTGTCGATCTTGCGACTGCTCGCTGACGGCGAGCGCCGGGTGACCGACATCGTCGAGGCGCTCGGGGCGTCGCAAGCCAACATCTCCGGGCATCTGAAGTGCTTGAGGGACTGCGGGCTGGTAGTCGATCGGCGAAGCGGCCGCGAGGCGTTCTACCGCATCGCGCACTCCGAGGTCGTCGACGTTCTGCGCTCCGCTGAGCGGCTTCTCGCTGTCACCGACACCGGCATCGAGCTGTGCCCCAACTACGAACCCGACGCTCAGGCATTGTCATGACGGTCAGTCGATTTCACGTCCCCGCAATGGACTGCGCCGCAGAAGAACAACTGGTGCGCATGGCACTCGACGACCGCGATGACGTCGAGCGGATCGAGTTCGACAGCCAACACCGCGACGTCCTCATCGAACATCACACCAACGCCGACACGATCGCCGATGCGCTCGAACCGCTCGGGCTCGGTGCCCGCCACGTCGACGACACCAGCAACATCGACACCCAAGGCGACTCGGGGCGAGAACGAACCGCGCTGATCATCGCGCTCATCATCAACGCCGGGTTCTTCGTCGGTGAGCTCACCGTCGGGCTCATCAGCGCCTCGATGGGCCTGATCGCCGATGCGCTCGACATGGGCGCCGACGCCAGCGTGTATGCGCTCAGTCTCGCCGCCGTCGGCACCGCAGCCGCCCGCAAGAAGCGCCTCGCACGCGTCAGTGGCTTCGTTCAACTCGCCCTGGCCGCCGTCGGCCTGGTCGAAGTGATCCGCCGGTTCATCGTGGACACCGAACTGCCCGACCCGGCATCGATGATCGTGCTCTCCGTCCTTGCGCTCGCCGGCAACATCGTCACTCTCGTCGTGCTCAACCGCGTCCGTTCCGGTGAAGTCCACCTCCAAGCCAGCTGGATTTTCACGGCCAACGACATCAAGGTCAATGCGCTCGTCATCGCCGCCGCCATCGGAGTCATTGCGTTCGACTCCGCCGTCCCGGACCTGATCGCCGGCGGGCTCATTTTCGCCGTCGTGGCCAACGGTGCGCGCCGAATCCTTGCCATGAGCCGATGATCTCGCGGCGCCGCAGCAGGTT
>JBPEWX010000625.1:0-5612 GCA_052032235.1 Ilumatobacter sp.
CGGCCTTCTCGGTGAAGGTGATCGCCGCGATCGAACCGATGTCGATGCCCGACTGCACGAGGCCGACGATGCGCCCGACGAGACTCGTCGTCTTGCCGGCGCCGGCGCCCGCCTCGACGAACAGGTTCGCCGTGAGGTCGGTTGCGATGCGATCACGCGCGGGTTGATCGATCGGTGCGCTCATCGTTCGGCTCCCTGCCCGTCGGCCTCGTCGCCGAACCAGGGCGTCAGTCTCGGGTCGCCCTGCTTGCGGCTCCACTCCGCGTAGCGTTCGTCGACCCCCAGACCGTCGGGGTTGCAGTAGTGGCAGTCGACGAAGAAGGTGTACTTCGGCGGCTCGGTGATGGCGGGGAACAGGCCGGAGCCGACGCCGTCGACCAGCCATCGGAGGTCGTCGGTCACCTGCTCCCACACCGCATCGTCGAACGAGTAGCCGTAGCGCTCGTAGTTGCCCCGTTCGAAGAAGCCGTACTCGGCTCGAACGGGCGTCGAACCCGGCACTTCGCCGATCGTCGCGAGCGCAGCCGCGGCGTAGATCGGGAGCTGGAACTTGGTCCGCCCCTCGGTCGGGTCGGACCGGTCGATCTTCTTGAACGTGTCGGCCTTGCCCGTCTTGTGATCGACGATGACCAACTCGCCCGAGGCGGTGCGGTCGATCCGGTCGGCCGCACCGAACACGGCGAGTTGCCGCCCGTCGCCCAGCGGCAGCGAGACCTCGACGTCGGGCTCGCGGCCGAACCGCAGCTCGGAATGGATGACCCGTGCGCCGCGAGCCGCCGCCAATCGGCCGTCCGCGACGAACCAGTTGAACAGCTCGGCTCGGACCGACGGGCGTTGCAGGAACCAGTTGGCGGCGCGGCCCGTGCGGCCGGTCTGTTCGAACCGGTCGGCGGTCTCGACGAAGATCTGCTCGAGCGCGACGGTCGCCTCGGCCGACCAGCCGTCGGGACCGGGCTGGGGGATCTCGCCGGCGATGACCCGACGGTGGAAGACGTCGAGCGTGTCGTGGATGACGTTGCCGCGTTCCATCGGCGACAGGCTCAGCTCGTCGGACGGATCGTCGATCGGGCGGACACCGAGCAGGTACCGCATGAAGTAGGCGTGCGGGCACGACGGCCACAGCTCGATCTGGGAGGCCGACACCGGGCGCGGGAAGTGATCGATCGTCAACGCACTCAGGTCGCCGTCGTACTCGGTCACACGGTCGCTCCGGCGGCCCGCACGGAGCCGGAGCCCACGAATCGCAGCAGGATCGTCGGCACACCGGTCGACGAGTGCGTCGGCGCCGTTCGCAGCAGCGACCGCTCGTGCCCGGAGACGGTGCTCGGGCGGTGAACCGGGGAACTCGCAGGCGACCAGACCGGCGTGGTGGCTCGGGACCTTGTCGGGCGAGACCGACGGGACGTGCTCGTCGATCCAGCGTGACGGCAGCCGGTCGGTGGTGGCTCGCAGGTCGCCACGCGGTGTGTGCACGACGAGCGTCGTCGAGGTGGTGGCGTGCGACAGGAAGCTGCGATGGATCCGGTTGGCCCGAGCGTCGGCCGAGCCGAGCCCGGCCGCGCGCCGATCGGCGTCGGAGATCAGCGGGTCGGAGGGCGGCGGAGGAGGCAGGAGCCCGTCGGCGGCGCCGAGCACGATGGTGAGATCGGCGCCGAGGCCGACCGTGCCCGCCAGCGATCCGATCGTGATGCCGTCACCCAGCCGGCCGAGACGGCCCGGAGCGGCCTCGAACTCGGCGGCGAAGGCGGCGCGGAACTCGCTCCGGGTCACCGGTTTGCCGACCGTGTCGAGATAGCGCAGCCGGTCGAGGACCCGGTTGGCGTGATCGGACGCGAGCCGCTCGGCCTCGTCGAGCTGGTCGAGCACCGAGCGGCCGAGGCGATACAGCACTTGACGCTCGCACCACTCGGCCCAATCGCTCCAGGTGCGGGTGCGGGAGCGGGGACCGAGGTCGCGACGGAGGTCGTCGACGAACGCGGACAGCGCCTCGGCGTCGTCGGCGTGACGGTCTCGGTCGGTGGCCCGCATGGCAGCGGCGTGTGCCGCGAGCCTCGGCGTCCAGTGGGCGTCGGTGCTGATGCCGGCGGCGCGCGCCCGGCGTTCCCACGCCGCGACCGACACGCGTGTGCCGTCGGGGCCGTTGATCGGCACGTCGGCGAGCAGGTCGAACAGCTCCGATCGTCGGAGCCCGCGCCGGTCGAGGTCGAGCAGGTCGAGCAGGAAGCGTGGCACCAGCCGCTCGGTGACCAGCGTGCCGGGTCGGCCGTTCCAGGGCAGCCCGGCGACGTCGAGGTGGTGTTCGACGAGGCGGGCGTACGGCCGGTCGGTGGGCCACACCATCGCCATGCGGGCGAACGGGGTGCCGCTGCGTGCCGCGTCGATCAGCTGCCGGACGGCGTGGCGGACCTCTTCGTCGGCATCGGTGGTGGACACGACCCGTGTGTCGGCGGGCACGACGGGAGCGGCGGCGGTGACGGGATCGACCGACGCGCCGAGCGCGGCGGCGAAGTCGACCGTCTCGGCGTCGACCGACTCGATGCCGGTCCATTCGACGAGGACCTGGAGGTCGGTGACGTCGCCGATGGCGCGCAGCAGGTCGGCCGGGAGCCCGCGGTCGACGCGGGGGAGGAAGACCACCGCCCGGTCGAACGGACGCTCGCCGGCCCGGATGTGCTCGATCGCCGCCGTGATGAGGTCGGCCTCGTCGAACCAGTGTGCGGCCAGCCGCTCGGACACCATCGACGACACCCGCGCCGCCTCGCGGCCGCGGGCCGAGGCGCCTCGCAGCGCCGCCGCACCGAGCGGACCGGCCATGCGCAGTTCACGGTGGAGGTCGCGCAGGCTCGTCACCGTGGACGGGTGACCGGCGACGGACTCGTAGTGCCCGGGTGCGTGACGGAGTACCTCGCGGACCGTGATGTCGATCAGCGGAGTACTGACCGGTCGGCGACCGGCGGCTGCCAGGTCGGCGCCGGCGATGCGCTCGGCGAGACGGCCGGGCGTGACGAGCTCGATGGCAGCCACCCCACCGTCGGCACCGAGCCGGCGGCGCGCGGTGACGCCCACGGCGTTGGTGGGGACGATGACCGTGACCGGAGCGAGCGGGTTGCCGTGCTTCGCGGCGCGGACGGCCGTCGCCAACGCCTCGACGGCGTCGGGGGCGAACACGGGGGTGCACCGAACGGACATGGTTCCGAGCGTACGGATGGGGTGTCGCAGGGTTTCGCGCCGTCAGGCGCGAGCGCCCTCGGCGAGCGACCGGAGGTGTGACACGGCGTGCTCGAGCCCGTCCGGGTCCTTGTAGAGCGCGCTCCCGGCGATCAGGACGTTCGCGCCGGCCCGGACGGCCCCTTCGATCGTGGCGGGTCCGATGCCGCCGTCGACCTCGAGATCGACGCTGTCGCTCAGCCCGCGCTCGTCGAGCATCGCCCTGACCTCGGCGATCTTGCGTTCCATCGTGGCGATGTAGGCCTGGCCACCGAAGCCGGGATTGACCGTCATCACGAGCACGAGGTCGACGAGGTCGAGCACGTGCTCGATCGCCGACGCCGGCGTCGCCGGGTTGAGCGCCACGGCGGCACGCGCACCCATGCCGTTGATGTTGTCGAGCGTGCGATGCAGGTGCGGAGCGGTCTCGGCGTGCACGATCAGGCGCGAGCACCCGGCGTCGACGTACTGCTCCGCCATGGCATCGGGCGTCAGCACCATCAGATGCGCCTCGAACGGGACGGTGCAGTGCTGCCGAGCGGCGGCGATCACGTCGGGACCGAACGTGAGGTTCGGGACGAACTGGCCGTCCATCACGTCCCACTGGACGAGGTCGACGCCGGCGGCCTCGAGCGCGGCGACCTCGTCACCGAGGCGGGCGAAGTCGGCGGGAAGGACGGACGGGACGATCTGGATCGGTCTGGTCACGGCAGCGAACCTACTCGCCGACGTGTCGGGTCAGTCGTCCTCGTCGTCCTCGCCCCACGACTCCCATTCCTCGTCCTCGTCGTCCCAGGCCTCGTTGCGCTGCTCGACCTTCGCCTGCCAGTTCTCGGCCTCGCCCTTGGTGGCGTACGGCCCCATCATGTCCTCGGCCGGCCCACGCTCGTCGGCCGGCACCGCCTGCTTGCGTCGGAGGTCCCAGTACCACTGCTCGTCGGGGTTGCTCATGCCCACCAGCATCGCGGACCGGCGCACGGTCTGCCTAGGCTCGAACGGGTGACCCCGCCCGACGACAGCGCCACCCTGCGAGCCGAGCGGTACATCGCCGGCGGTGAGGCGATGGCCCACGAACCCGACGGCAAGGTGGTCTTCGTCCGGGGCGCGGTGCCCGGCGACGAGGTGCGCGCCACGACCACCGAACGCAAAGGCGGCTGGAGTCGTGCGGTGGTCGACGAGGTCGTCGCGCCCTCGCCCGAGCGGGTCGACGCCCCGTGCCCGCAGCGGCGGCTGGGGTGCGGCGGGTGCGACTGGCAGGAGTTGACCGTCGGAGCGCAACTGGGACACAAGGCGGAGATCGTGCGCGACGCGTTCCGCCGAACGGCCAAGTTGCCCGAGGCGACGATCACCACCGGCGCCGCCGTCGGCCCCGACGGGTACCGCACGACGATCCGTGTCGTCGGAGGTGACGACGGCCGCCCGTCGTACCGTGCCGAACGCTCACACGATCTGGTGCCGGCGACCGGCTGCCTGATCGCCCATCCGGCGTTGCAGGCGCTGCTCGAGACGATCGTCGTCGACCCGGGGCTCGAGGTGACGCTCCGCGTGTCGGCATCGACCGGCGAGCGGACGGCTCGATGGGATCGCAAACGAGGCGACGTCCAGAGCCTTCCCGCGGACGTCGCGGTCGGGTCGGACGCGCAGCTCACCGAGCGCGTCGCCGGCCACGACTTCCGGGTCTCGGCGGGGTCGTTCTTCCAGAGCGGGCCCGCCGCCGCCGAGCTGCTCGTCGACGCCGTCCGCCGATCCGCGCCCGAACTCGACGGCGCCGGCGCGGTGCTCGACGCCTACGCCGGTGTCGGGCTCTTCGCCCTGGCCGCCACCGATCCGGCCTCGTACGTGATGACGGTCGAGAGTTCCCGCACCGCCGTCGCCGACGCGCAGCACAACCTCGCCGACCGCCGCGCCGCGATCGAGCTCGGCCAGGTCGGTCGGTGGCGCCGACCGGACGGCCTGGACATCGACGTCGTCATCGCCGACCCGGCACGCTCCGGACTCGGGCGACCGGGCACGGCAGCGGTGGTGAGCGCGCGTGCACCGGTGATCGCGCTGATCAGCTGCGACCCGGTCGCCGCCGCCCGTGACGCAGCCCTGCTCCACCAGCACGGGTACCGCCACGACGGCACCGAGGTGCTCGACCTCTTCCCGCACACGCATCACGTCGAGTGCGTGACTCGTTTCATGGCGGTGTAGGACGCCGGGCACGGCGCGGCAGACTGGCGGGGTGATCAACCCGGTTCTCTCCGACGACGTCGCTGCCGCTCTCGCCGATGGTGCGCCCGTGGTGGCGCTCGAGTCGACGATCTTCTCCCATCTCGGCTTGCCGTCGCCCAACAATCGCGAAGCGCTCGATCGGTGCCTGCGCGCGATCCGCGACGGCGGAGCGGTGCCAGCGATCACCGCCG
>JBPEWX010000626.1:0-1717 GCA_052032235.1 Ilumatobacter sp.
GAGACGCTCGACGGGCTGTTCGACGGAGCCGACGCGGCGTTCTCGTCCATCGGGACCCGTTCGTTCAAGCGTCGCCCCAGCTTTCGTGACGTCGACGAACGAGCGAACCTGAACCTCGTCGAGGCCGCCGAACGCGCCGGTGTGCGCCGATTCGTGTTCGTGTCGATCCTCCGAGGCGACGAGCTTCGGGCCGCGTCGCCCTTGATCGACGCTCGCGAGCAGGTCGTCGACCGGCTGCGTGCCGGATCGATGACCGAGACGATCATCCGCCCGACCGGGTTCTTCAACGACATGCGGGCGTTCCGTGACATGGCCGAACGCGGCCGCGTCTGGCTGATCGGCGACGACCGGACCCGGATCAACCCGATCCACGGCGCCGATCTCGCCGAAGTGATCCGGGACGCGTTCGCCTCCGACGACACGAGCGACCGCAGCGTCGGCGGACCGGACGTGCTGTCGCAGGCCGACGTCGCCCACCTCGCGTTCGAGGGCGCCGGTCGTGCATCGGAGAAGGTCAGCACGGTCCCGAGCGGTGTGGTTCGAGCGATCGGCCGGTTGATCGGCCCGGTCAACCCGAACGCCGGCGCGAACCTGCGCATGTTCGCCGTGATGGGTGAACAAGACATGGTCGGCGAGGCGGTCGGCACCCATCATCTGGCGGACGAGTTCGCCCGAACCGGCCCATAGCCTGCGGGTCATGGCAGCCATGCGTGACTCGGTGCAGCGTGCGGGTTCGAAGGCAATCCGGTCGACGATGGAGTTCTTCGCCACCAGGATCGCATCGAGCGACCGGCTGATGTCGATCGCCTACGACCTGATCAACGGCGAGAACTTCGGCGGGCTCGAAGCACACGAGGAGATGCTGTGCGACAGGCCGCGCATCGAGACGTACCACCGCGGGATCCACCGCAACGTGCGACCGGGCGACGTCGTCGTCGACCTCGGCACCGGCACCGGTGTCCTGGCGCTCATGGCGAGCAAGGCCGGCGCCGAGAAGGTCTACGCCGTCGAGCACAGCGACGTCATCGAGGTCGCCGAGGAGATCGCCCGCCTCAACGGGGTGACCAACATCGAGTTCGTCCGAGCGAACAGTCGGGAGTTCGTCCCGCCCGAACCGGTCGACGTCATCGTCCACGAACAGATGGGCGACGAGCTGTTCAACGAGAACATGCTGCAGAACATCCTCGACCTGCGCGACCGGGTGCTCCGCCCCGGTGGCCGCATCCTGCCCGGACGGTTCCGACTGTTCGTCGAACCGGTCACGCTCCACGACGACATGCGAGTCCGTCGATTCTGGAACATCGACCTCCCCGACGACATCGATCTGAGCGGGATGGAACGATCACCGATCGCCGAACGGTTCGACACCGGCCGCAACGACCTGTTCTGGCTCCGACCCCGATCGGTCGAGGCAACCATCGGCGCTCCGCAGCCGGTCCTCGAGTTCGACCTGGTCGACCTCGCAACGCCGTTCGACCTCCCGACGACGCACACCGTCGAACGAACCGCGACCTCGGACGTACTGGTCGACGGGTGTGCCGTGTGGTTCGAGGCGCAGTTCGACGACGAGACGGTGCTGTCGACCTCACCACTCGACCCCGTGACCAGCTGGGGGAACCGGGTCTTCCGCCTCGACCGGGAGCTCGCCGCCGGCGACTCGCTGTGCATCGACGTCGACCTCGGTGTGCTCGTCGAGCCCTCCACGTGGCAGGTCCGG
>JBPEWX010000627.1:0-16585 GCA_052032235.1 Ilumatobacter sp.
TTCATTGTGCGGGTGATCTCGTCGGTGAGGATCTCGATCGCCCGATCGACACCTCGGCGTCCGCCGGCCATCAGGCCGTACAGGTAGGCACGTCCGACGAGCGTGAAGGTCGCGCCCTGAGCGACGGCGGCGACGACGTCGGCGCCCGACATGATCCCGGTGTCGATCCAGACCTCGATGTCGGACGGCAGCTCGCGTCGCACGGTGGGCAGCAGGTGGAACGGAACCGGGGCACGGTCGAGTTGTCGACCGCCGTGGTTCGAGAGCAGCACGCCGTCGACACCGAGATCGGCACACCGCTTCGCGTCGGCGAGCGTCTGGACGCCCTTCACGACGACCGGTCCGGGCCACCGGTCCTTGATCCAGCGGAGGTCGTCGTAGTCGACCGTCGGGTCGAACATGGTGTCGAGCAGGTCGGCGACGGTGCCGTCGAACCCCTTGAACGTCGAGAACTCGAGCGGCTCGGTGGTGAGGAAGTCGGTCCACCACCGCACCTTCGGGATCGCGTTGAGCACCGTGCCGGCGGTCAGCGACGGCGGGATCGTCAGCCCGTTGTAGCGATCACGTAGGCGTGCCCCGCCGATCGGCACGTCGACGGTCACCAGGAGCACGTCGAACCCCGCCGCTGCGGCCCGATCGAGCACGTCCATCGAACGGTCGCGGTCTTTCCACATGTACAGCTGGAAGAAGTTGCGACCGTGCGGATTCGCAGCGATCACGTCCTCGGGGGTCGCGGTGCCGACCGTCGACAACGAGAACGGGATGCCGGCAGCGCCGGCTGCCGCTGCTCCCGCCCGCTCCCCCGCCGAGTGCATCATGCGGGTGAAGCCGGTGGGTGCGATGCCGAACGGGTACGACGATGCGCCGCCGCACACCTGAACCGACGTGTCGATCTCGGAGACGTCGCGCAGGATCGCCGGATGGAACTCGACGTCGTCGAACGCCTGGCGGGCCCGGGCGAGCGACAGCTCGGCCTCGGCCGCCCCGTCGGTGTAGTCGAACGGCGCCTTCGGCGTGACCTTCTTGGCGATCGCCCGAAGGTCGGCGATCGTGTGCGCGTTCGCGAGTCGAGCCGCAGTGCGGTCGAGCGTCGGGCGCTTGAAGCGCAGGAGCTCGGCGAAGTCGGAGGGCTTGGGGATGCGTCGTTCGTTCATGGTGCTGTTCGGCGATCGTTCTTCGGGTACACGCTCCCGGTGATTCTCTCGCGTCCGGCGTCGAGCGTCGAAAGCGCACCGATCGCGATGCCCTGCACGAGCGCGTTCCCGAGCGCGGCTGCCTCGGCCGGGCCGACCCGAATCGCCCGTCGGGTGAAGTCGCGCAGCCGAGCGACGAGCAGCTCGATGCGAGCCGCACCGCCGAACAGGACGACGTCGTCGAAGGGTTGCACCACCTCGACCTCGGCGAGCACGTCGGCGGTCCGTACTGCGATCGACTCGACGATGCTGCGCGTCACGAGCGCTGGATCGGTGTCCCTGCGAAGACCCGCCAGGGTCGTGTACGCCGTGAGCATGTCGTCGGGCGAACGAAGCGACTCGTCGTCGACGTCGACGATCGGCACCTTCGCCTCGACCGCGGTGGCACGCCCGACCAGCTCGCCCACGTCGAGCCGCCACTCGGGTCGACACTGCTCGAGCAGCCAGAAGCCGGTGACGTTGCGCAGGAACCGGAAACCGCCGAGCGCCGCCGCCTCGTTGGTGAAGTTCCGGCGTCGTGCCCACGACGACGTGTCGGCAGCGTCGCGTTCGATCCCGGCGAGCATCCACGTGCCGGTGGCCACGAATGCCGAGCCGCCCGAGATCGACCGGCCCATCCCCGCCACGGCCGACGCCGTGTCGTGGCCGGCAACGAGTGAGACGGGCACGCCGCGCCACTCGCCGACGACACGTCCTGCCGGCACGATCTCCCCGAGGATCCGGGAGTCGATTCCGGCGAGCTCGCACAGCTCTTGCGACCACGCGCCGGTCGTCACGTCGACCAGTCCCGAACAGCCGGCGCTGGTCCGCTCGGTCACCGTCGCACCGCACAGGTGGTGGACGAGCAACTCGGGGAGCCAGAGGAGGCGCTCGGCACGTTCCATCTCGGCGCGGTCGTGGACCGCGAGCTGGAAGATCGTGTTGAACGGTTGGAGCTGGAGCCCGTTCGATTCGTACATGCGAGCCGCACCGAACTCGTCGACGAGTACTCGATAGCCGCTCGTCCGTTCGTCGCGGTACGAGAACGGGTCGGCGATCAGGTGCCCGTCACCGTCGAGCAAGCCGTAGTCGACCGCCCAGGTGTCGACGCCGATCGAGTCGATCGGCCCGAGTTCGAGACACCGTTCGAGGCCGAGTTCCACGGCTGAGGTGATCGCGGTCCAGTCCCAACGGAGGTGGCCCGCCGCGTCGCGCCGGGGGGTGTGCGCAACACGGTGGACCACCTCGGGGACGAGGCTCGGCGCCCCGAGATCGACGCGACACACGCGGACCGAGGTCGCTCCGCAGTCGATCGCTGCGACGATCGCCACGGCTCAGCGCAGGAACGCCGCGGCGACGCCGGAGTCGACCGGGATGTGCAGGCCGGTCGTCTGGGTCAGATCGTCGCCCGTGATCGCGGCCACGGCGTTGGCGACGTGCTCGGGCAGCACCTCCCGCTTGAGGATCGTGCGCTGCGCGTAGAACTCGCCGAGGTCTTCCTCGGCCACGCCGTACGTCGCGGCTCGCTGAGCTCCCCATCCGCCGGCGAAGATCCCCGACCCGCGCACGACACCGTCGGGGTTGATGCCGTTGACGCGGATGCCGTGCTCGCCGAGCTCCACGGCGAGCAATCGGACCTGGTGGGCCTGATCGGCCTTGGTCGCCGAGTAGGCGATGTTGTTCGGGCCGGCGAAGACGGAGTTCTTCGAGGCGATGTACACGATGTCGCCGCCCATCCGCTGGTCGATCATCGCCCGAGCCGCCGCCTGCGACACCAGGAACGAGCCCTTCGCCATCACGTCGTGCTGCAGATCCCAGTCGGCCTCGGTGGTGTCGAGCAGCGGCTTCGACAACGACAGCCCGGCGTTGTTGACGACGAGGTCGACGCCGCCGAACGCCAGCACGGCTTCATCGACGGCTCGTCGAACGGCTGCAGCGTCCGACACGTCGACACCGACGCCGACGGCCACGTCGGTCGAACCCAACTCGGCCGCCGCCGATGCCGCCTTGTCGGCGTCGAGATCGGCGACGACGACGCACGCTCCTTCGGCGGCCAACCGCGTCGCGATCGCCTTGCCGATCCCGGACGCCGCCCCCGTCACGAGCGCGACGCGGGTCGCGTGCGACTTGGGCTTCGGCATCCGCTGGAGCTTCGCCTCCTCGAGCGCCCAGTACTCGATCCGGAACTTCTCGTAATCGGAGATCGGCTGGTACGTCGACAGCGCCTCGGCACCGCGCATCACGTTGATGGCGTTGATGTAGAACTCGCCCGCGACGCGGGCGGTCTGCTTGTTGCGTCCGAAGCTGAACATGCCGACGCCCGGCACCAGCACGATGAGCGGATCGGCGCCGCGCATCGCCGGCGACGACTCGTCGGCGTACGTCTCGTAGTAGCTGCGGTACTCGTCGCGGTACGGCTCGTGCAGCTCACGCAGCCGGGCGATGCAGTCGTCGACCGACGCCGTGGCCGGCAGATCGAGCAGCATCGGCTTGACCTTCGTGCGGAGGAAGTGATCCGGGCAGCTCGTGCCGAGCGCAGCGAGGCGCGGGTGTTCCGCTCGAGACAGGAACTCGAGCACGGCCGGGTCGTCGTTGAAGTGACCGACCATCGGTGAGTCGTGCGACGCGATGCCACGGATCGTCGGCGCCAGCGCCGCTGCCTTGGCGCGGCGTTCGGCTTCCGGCAGTGGCTCGTAACCGTCGAGTACCGCCCCGAACGGTTCGGGGGCACCGTGCTCGTCGATGTAGGCGGCGGCCGTGTCGATGATCCAGAGCGAGTTGCGCTCGCTCTCCTCGCTGGTGGCACCCCACGCCGTGATGCCGTGCCCGCCGAGGATGCACCCGACCGCTTCGGGGTGCTCGCGCTGGATCTCGGCCATGTCGAGACCGAGCTGGAATCCGGGACGACGCCACGGCACCCAGGCGACCTTGCCGCCGAAGATCGTACGGGTCAGTTCCTCGCCGTCGACGGCGGCGGCGATCGCGATGCCGGCGTCGGGGTGGAGGTGATCGACGTGCGGCGCAGTCACCAGGCCGTGCATGGCGGTGTCGATCGACGGGGCGGCACCGCCCTTGCCGTGCAGGCAGTAGTCGAACGCGGCGACCATCTCGTCTTCGCGCTCGACACCGGGGTAGACGTCGACCAGCGCCCGCATCCGGTCGAGCCGGAGAACGGCCAGGCCGTCTTCGGTCAGCGTGCCGAGGTCACCGCCGGATCCTTTGACCCACATCAGATCGACGTCGGTGCCGGTGACGGGGTCGACGTCGGTGCCCTTGGCCGACGTGTTGCCGCCGGCGTAGTTGGTGTTCTTGCGGTCGGAACCAAGGCGGTTCGAGCGCGCCAAGAGTTGGTCGACGGTTCGGTTCGTCATGTCTGCTCCTCAGGCGCCCCAGCCGGCTTGTGTTCCACCGACTCGGGCCCGTTCGATCTCTGCCTGGTACCCCGACGCCGCATAGGCGGCGATCGGGTCGCGCGGCAGCCCGCGCGCTTCACGCCGGTCGGCGAGCGCCGTCCGGACATCGGTGTAGAAGGCGTCCATGAACACCTCGTTCGCGCCGAGCACGTCGCCACGCCGTTGCGCGTCGGCGAGTGCGTCCTGGTCGATCAGGAGGGCGCGTGCGGTCATCTCCTGCACGTTGAGCACGCTGCGGATCTGGCCGGGGATCTTGGCCTCGATGTTGTGGCACTGGTCGAGCATGAACACGACGTCGGAACCAGCCTCGAAGCCGCCGCCGCGGTTCACCTCGTGCATGATGCGGAAGAGCTGGAAGGGGTCGGCGGCGCCGACCATCAGGTCGTCGTCGGCGTAGAAGCGTGAGTTGAAGTCGAACGCGCCGAGCCGGCCCAGGCGCAGCAGCTGGGTGACGATGAACTCGATGTTCGTGCCGGGTGCATGGTGGCCCGTGTCGAGGCACACCACGGCGCGCTCGCCCAGCTCGACGCAGTGGGTGTACGACGTGCCCCAGTCGGGAACATCGGTGTGGTAGAAGGCCGGCTCGAAGAACTTGTACTCGAGCACGAGACGTTGATCGTCGGCGAGCCGCTCGTAGATGGTGGCCAACGACTCGGCGAGGCGGTCCTGGCGGGCCCGCATGTCGTCCTGGCCCGGATAGTTCGTGCCGTCGGCGAGCCAGATCTTGAGGTCGGTCGAACCCGTGGCGTGCATCACCTCGATGCAACGGAGGTGGTGATCGATCGCCGCCTGGCGAACGTCGGCGTCGGCGTGGGCCAGACTGCCGAGCTTGTAGATGTCGTCCTGGAACGTGTTCGAGTTGATCGTGCCGATCCGCAACCCGAGCGATTCGGCGTGGTCGACGAGCCGGGCGAACTCGTCGACCTCGTCCCACGGGATGTGCAGCGCGACGCTCGGAGCGAGTCCGGTGAGGGCGTGCACCTGAGCGGCGTCGGCCAGCTTCTCGTACGGATCGCGTGGCACCCCTGCCTGGGCGAACACCTTGAACCGGGTGCCGGAGTTGCCGTACGCCCACGACGGGACCTCGATCGCCTGCTGGTCGAGCCGTTCGATGGCTTGGGTCGAGAACACGGTGGGGACTGCCTCCGTCGGGGTTGCGAGGGCGCCATTCGACGGCGCCTGGTTGAAACGTTTCACACTCTAGACACGACGACCCGCCGAGGTCCACACGACCGACCGAGACGTACCCGGAAGCGACCCCGTCGGTCCGCGAATCCGCAGGTCAGCGAGGGGTAGGCTCCAGCTCGATGGCCGCCAGCATCCGCGAAGTCGCCGAGATCGCCGGCGTGTCGATCGCCACGGTGTCCAACGTGCTCAACCGCCCCGAGCTCGTCGCCGACCCGACGATCGAGCGCGTCCGAGCCGCGATCACCGAGACCGGCTACGTCCCCAACGCGAGCGCCCGGCAACTCCGGGTCGGCAGCGCGCCGACGATCAACGTCGTCATCCCGGACATCTCGAACCCGTTCTTCGCCGATCTCACGAGCGGCGTCGAGCGCGTGGCCGCAGAGCGCGATCTCGCCGTCCTGATCGCGAGCACCGAGGGCGACCCCGAGCGCGAGGCCCGGTATCTCCGCACGATCGTCGAACAGCGCCCGACGGGCGTCCTCATCACGCCGGCCGACACGACCCACGATGCACTCGCACTCCTCGGCGACCGTCTCCCGGTCGTCCTGGTCGACCGCCACAGCGATGGCGACACCTCGTCGGTGTCGGTCGACGACGTCCGCGGTGCCGCGATCGCCGTCGATCACCTGGCCGAACTCGGCCATCGCCGGGTGACGTGGGTCGTCGGCCCCGAGTCGATCCCCCAGTGCGCCGAGCGCACCGACGGGCTCACGGCCGCCGCAGCCCGCCACGACATCGCCGTCACGACGATGCGTGTCGACCACCTGACCGTCGCCGAGGGCCGCTCCCTGGCCGCATCACTCGACGTCGACGACCTCCCCACGGCCATCGTCTGCGCCAACGACCTCCTGGCGCTCGGGGTGGAGTTCGCACTCCTCGAGCGCGGTGCCCGCATCCCCGACGACGTGTCGATCGTCGGGTTCGACGACATCGAGTTCGGAGCGGCAGCGGCGGTTCCACTCACCTCGGTAGCCCGGCCGAGTGCCGAACTCGGCGCTGCAGCACTCGAACTGCTGCTCGGCGAGCGCGACGATCCCGACCACGCGCCGCGCCAGATCCGCTTCGAGCCGTCGCTGTCGGTGCGCCGCAGCACCGCAGCCCCGCGCACGCCGTGATCCTCTTGACCTGCCGTCGCTCCGTCGGTACCGTGCGGATTGAATCGTTTCAAAGTACCCATGACGAATCCCCTGCCTCCCCACCACACCGACGCCATCGGCCCGGCTGACCTGGTCGACCTGGTCGACTCCACCGAACTGCTCGACGACCCCCGGGCGCTGCGCGCCCGCGCCGACGCGGACGGCTATCTGTTCTTTCGCGCCCTCCTCCCGCGCCAGGCCGTGCTCGAGGTCCGGCGCGACATCCTCGCCGCCGTCGCCGCCGACGGGTGGCTCGACGATGCCGCTCCGCTCGAGCAGGGACGACTCGACCACGGTGCGATCGACGCGATCCCCGACGACGAGCTGCGCGACGACATCGGCGTGTCCGAGCAGGGATACGTCCACATCCAGCAGGTCGAGTCGCTGCATCGCCTCCCCCATCACCCGGCACTGCTGTCGCTCTACGACGACCTGATCGACGGATCGGTCTTCGTCCATCCACGACACATCGTGCGCGCGATGACGTCGCACCGCGGCCTGTCCCCGACGCCGGCGCACCAGGACTTCCCGCTCGTCCAGGGCACCGGAGCGACGTGGACGTGCTGGGCGCCGCTCGGCGACTGCCCCCGGTCGCTCGGCTCGCTCGCCGTGCTGCCGGGTACGCACCGGCGGGGCTACCGGCCGGTGGTCGAGGCCCCGGGCGCCGGCCACATCGGCGCGCAGCTGTGCGACGACGACCTCCCCCGCTGGCACGGCACCGACTTCGCCGCCGGTGATGTCCTCACGTTCAACGCCTACACGGTGCACCGCTCGCTGCCGGCGCTCGACCGCGATCACCTCCGACTCTCGATGGACGTCCGCTATCAGTCGACCGACGACCCGATCGAGGCACGCGCACTGACCAACCATGCCGACGTCGACTGGGCAACGGTGTACCAGGGCTGGGGCGACACGACGTACCAGCACTACTGGCTCGACGCTGATCTCACGATCGCGCCGTGGGACGACGCACTGATCCAGCCGAGCCGCCGCATCTGCTGACGCTCACCTGGCAGCGCCCGCCGTCGCGGTACGACCGTCGCCGCCGATCGAACCGGCCACGGACGCGACGGTGCCCGCCGCCTCGAGGGCGACGGGCACCGGCGGGGTGGCCTGGAGGGGGTCAGCCCTCGGACTGCAGCAATGCGAGGTTCTCGAGGAACCCGGCGAGGTCGTCGTTGACCGCCGCGTCGGTGATGCCCTGCGTGGCGGCGCCGGCGGCGGCCGAGTTGAAGTTGACCTGGGCGGCCGGCACACCACCGACCTCCTCGACGATCGCGCTGATCGCCGCGGCGCCGGGGCTGTCGGCCACGTCGGCGACGCTGACGTCGGAACGGTTCGGGAACTGCCCGCTCTCGCGCAGCATGATCTCCTGGCCCTCCTTCGACACGACGAACGAGATCCAGTCGCGGCTGAGCTCGACCTCGTCGGTGCTCGTCGACAATCCGTAGAGCAGGACCGGGTTGAAGAACTGCTTGCGCTCGATGCCGCCCTCGACCAGCGGGGCGGTGAAGACGCCGTAGGCGTCCTTGCCGAGGCTGTCGTCGAAGACGCGCCAGTTGATGGCGCTGGTGATCAGGCCGGGGACGATCGCGACCTCGCCGGCGCCGAACGCTGCTTCCATGTCGGCGAACTGCTTCGACGCGTAGTCCTCGTTCCAGTAGCCCTTGGCGTACGTCGAGGCGATCGGCGCCAACGACTGCATGAAGCGCTCGTCGTCGAGCGGGATCTCGCCGGTGCGCACCTTGTTGACCTCGTCGGCGGTCGTGAAGAACTGCGGCGTGAACGCGTTCCACGCCCACCACAGCAGGTTGCCGTCGACCCCCGACATGCCGAGCGGCGTGATGCCGGCGGCGAGCAGCGCGTCGCACGCCGCCTCGAACTCTTCCCAGGTGGTCGGAGCGGCCTCGGGGTCGAGACCGGCCTGCTCGAACAACGCCTTGTTGTAGTAGAAGAGCGTGCCCTGCGCACCGCCCGGGATACCGGCATACTCACCATCGACGGTCGCGTCGAGCAGCGCCGACTCCCAGCCGGTCACCTCGTCGGCGAGCGCGCCGTAGTCGGCCTTCGCCGTCGGAGCGAGCGCGGGGAAGATGCCGGCGTGGTTCAGGTTCGGGAGCAGTTCGACCACGTCGGACAACTCACCGGCGCGGGCACGCGTCGTGCCGGTCGCCACGAAGTCACCGAACGGCACACCGTCGAACGACAATTCGTTGCCGGTCTGCTCCTGCCATGCGACCCGACACGCCTCGAACCCCAGACCAAGGCCTGCGGTCGTGTCGGCGATGTCCCAGCCGAACATCGAGATCGAGCCGCCGCCACCCGAGGCGGGCGCGGTCGTGCCGGAACTGCCCGTCGTGCCCGGCGTCGTGCCGGCGCTGCTGTCGTCATCGTCGTCGTCGCCGCCGCAGGCGCTGAGCCCGCCGAGTGCGACGAATCCGCCGAGCGCGAGGCCGCCACCGAGGAGCCGGCGGCGTGAGATGTTGGGGTTCTCAGGTGTCATGGTGGGATTCTCCGTTGGTGTGGGTCGCCCGCTGGGCGGTGGGTGGATCGATGTGCACGTCGCCTCGCCGGCGTCAGTCCTTCACGCCGCCGGTGAACATGCCGGAGCGGATCCAGCGCTGTCCGACGAGGAACAGCGCAAGGATCGGGAGCGAGCCGATGAGGAGCGAGGCGGCCGTGAGCGGACCGCCGGTGCGGAACTGGGTCGAGAACTGGGCGATCGCGACCGACACGGTCGTGTCGTCGCCCGACGGCAGGAGCAGCAGTGCGAGCAGGAGCTCGCTCCACTGGAGAAAGGCGTTGAGGATGAACGCCGTGGCGAGGGCGGGCATGCTCAGCGGCAGACCGACCGACAGGAACGTCCGGAACGCCGAGGCACCGTCGAGCGAGGCCGCCTCGGTGATCGAGTCGGGGACGCCCTGGAAGTACGAACGGAGGAACAGCGTCGTCCACGGCGCGAAGATCGTGCCGTACACGAGGGAGAGAAACCAGCGCTCCCCGACCACGCCGTACGACAGGCCGATCTCGAAGAGCGGCATCGCGAGCGCAGCGATCGGGAGGAACATCGCTGCGCTCGTGACACCGATGGCGACGGTCTTGCCGGGGAAGTCGTGTTTGGCGTAGCCCCACCCGGCGAGCGCGGCGAGCACCGTGGCCAAGATCGCGCCGGGCACGACGATCGACGCCGATGTGACGAGGGCATCGCCCAGATCGGCGACCTCCCACGAATCGCTGAGGTTCTGGAGCGTCCACGACGAACCCCAGCCGCCCGGGTCGGACTGGTACTCCTCCGGGGTGCGCGTGGCGACACGAGCGACCCAGACGAGCGGGCCGAGTACGGACAGGACAGCGAGTCCGACCACGCCGGCTCCGAGCAGCTGACCGAGGCGTTTGTTCACGACCAGTCACCGTCCTTGCGGACGAGCCGCATGACCGATTGCCCGCTCAGCACCAGCAGCACGAGCACGACCGACACGACGGCGATGGCCGCACCTCGTCCGAGCTGGTTGCCCTGGTTGAGCGTGAGGTAGACGGCGAAGTCGAGCGTGGTCGACGAGACGCCTGGTCCGCCGAGCGTGAGGCCGTAGACCCAGGGGAAGAAGCCCGTCACCGTCGTCACGGTGAGGAGCAGGGTCCAGAAGCGGGTGATCGGGCGCAGCGCCGGTCGGTAGATGTACCAGACGATCTGACGCCAGTTGGCGCCGTCGAGCTTGGCAGCCTCGATGTACGACGGCGAGATCGCCGACAACCCGGACGTGTAGAACAAGATGCCGCTCCCCATCGTCGCCCAGCAGATGACGAGCGCCAGGGTGACGAGCACGAAGTCGCCATCGCTCAACCATCCGGGAGCGATCGCGCCGAGGCCGACGGCCCGCAGCGACGAGTTCACCGGGCCGTCGTCGGCGAGGATGATGCGGAAGACGTTGCCGACGATGATCGGCGACAACATCGCCGGGATGAACAGGATCGTCCTGACCACATTGGCCCCGCGACGGCCGAAGAGGATGATCGCGAGCACGAACGGCACACTCACCCAGATCAACAGGCCGAGCAGGATGACCACGTTGTTCAGGACGATCCGGTGGAAGTCCTGCCATCTGATCAGGAACCGGTAGTTCTTGAGTCCGACCCAAACCGGGTCGGTGAGACCGCCGTAGTCGGTGAAGGAGTAACGGACGAGGCTGATGATGGGCCACACGACGAGGGCGGCGACGAGGAGCAGCAGCGGCGCGCAGAAGGCGAGTCCGGTCCACCGGCGGCGCCGTCCGGACCGGCGCGTCGGTCGCTGCGATGCGGCCTCGTCGGCGGTCGTGTCGTGCGGCGTCGCAGTCGATTCGTGCGTCGTCATCGTGGTCATCCATACCCCCTCTCGATGGTCAGACCGTTTTGAAACGATTCAAGTCGGAAGCGAACTTACGGTGAACGAGCGCTTGGTGTCAACTCGGCGGCAACGTCGCACCACACCGCACTCCCGCCGACGACCGCCGACTGCCCCGGCGGACGCCACCACGACGAACACCGGGGCCGACCGCGCGACGACCGGCTTGACGCCACCCGAGAGACACCCGTAGGTTCGCCGATATGAAACGTTTCAGTTCGCCGAGTCGTCGGTCGGTTCCGGCATGACCGCCCCCCGGGTCGTCGGCCTGCAGCCGCACCACGAGGTCGAGCTGATCGGGGTCTCCGGCGACCCCGTCCGACTGAGCTGGAGCATCGTCGGCTCCGACGACGAGCAGGCTGCCGTCCGCATCGAGGCCGCACACGACGAACACTTCGACCGCGTCCTGGCATCGGCGGTCGTTCCCGGCGCCCGACAGGTGGCGGTCACAGCACCCGGCGGCCGTCTCGCGAGTCGCGAGCGTCGCTGGTTCCGCGTCGCAGCGCTCGTCGCCGGCGACTGGACCGACTGGTCGACACCGTGCTCGGTCGAAGCCGGCCTCCTCTCCCCCGCCGACTGGCAGGCCGAAGCGATCGTGCCGGGGCACGACGCCGATCACCCGACCGCGGCGCCACTCCTCCGTGGCGAGTTCGAGATCGAGCGCACCGACATCGTCCGGGCCCGGCTGTACGCGACGGCACACGGTGTCTACGAGTTGCGCCTCAACGGCTCGCCCGTTGCCGACGACCTGTTCGCGCCCGGGTGGACGAGCTATCACCGGCGCCTGCTCGTGCAGACCTACGACGTCACCGATCTCGTCGCCGACGGGACGAACTGCCTCGGCGCGACGCTCGGCAACGGATGGTTCCGTGGTCGGCTCGGATGGTCCGGCACCGACGACGACCGCAACCGCTACGGAGACCGGCTCGCGCTCCTGGCCCAACTCGAGATCGAGTTCGCCGACGGCAGCACCACCACGATCGGCACCGGACCCGACTGGACCTGGTCGACGGCCGAGCTGCTCGCCGACGACTTCTACGACGGCTGCGAGATCGACCTGCGTCGGTCGCTCGGGCCGTGGGACACGGCCGGCCACGACCCCACCGGTTGGTCGGCCGTCGAATCGACGGCGTTCGACCTCGACCGGCTCGAACCCTGGTCGGTGCAACCGATCCGCGTCATCGAGCGTCGCCCGCTCCAGACCGTTCGCCACGACGACACGACCGTGCGCGTCGACGTCGGCCAGAACATCAGCGGATGGGTCGCCGTCGAGGTGCGAGGCGCTGTAGGCGACGAGGTCGTCGTCGAACATGCGGAAGTCGTCGAGCCCGATGGTGCGCTGCATCGCAAAGCGCTCCGGACCGCGCAGGCTCGCGATCGGTACGTGCTCGCCGAGAACGGCACCGTGCGGCTCGAACCGCGGTTCACCTTCCACGGTTTCCGACACGCCGAAGTCCGCACCACGGCCGACGTCGTGTCGATCGAAGCGGTCGCGATCAGTTCCGATCTTCCCACCCGCAGCTCGTTCTCGTGCTCGAACGGCGAACTGAACCAGCTCGCCGCCAACGTGATGTGGTCGCTGCGGGACAACTTCGTCGGGGTGCCGACCGATTGCCCGCAGCGCGACGAGCGGATGGGATGGACCGGCGACGCCCAGGCGTTCGCGTCGACCGCCAGCCTGCTCGTCGACGCTCGCAACTTCTGGGCGAGCTGGTTGCGCGACGTCGCGCTCGAGCAACACGACGGCGGGATCCCGAGCGTCGTCCCCGACGTCGCGCTCGAGGGCGAGTCGAGCGCCGGGCGCGCCGGCTGGGCCGACGTGGCCACGATCGCCCCGTGGGCCCACTACGAGGCCTACGGCGACCTCACGATCCTCACCGATCAACTGCCCAGCATGATCCGGTGGATCGAGACGCTGCGCTCGAAGCGCCACACCGACGGCGATCTCGACGGCCTGCTCGGCGGCGAGTTCCAGTTCGGCGACTGGCTCGACCCCGACGCTCCGTCGGACCGACCATGGCTCGCCAAGGTCGAGGGTGACTACCTCGCGAACGCGTACTTCGCTCACTCGGCCAGGCTGACCGCACGCGCTGCCCACGAGCTCGGTCACCGAGACATCGCTCTCGCGTACGAACACCTCGGCGACGAGATCGCCGGACTCGCCTGGGAGCGGTGGGCCGACCACGCCCAGACCTCGCAGACCGGCTGCGCCGTCTCGGTCGTCTTCGAGATCGCTCCGCCCGACGAACTCGCCGCCGTCGCCCGCCGGCTCGCCGACCTCGTCGCCAAAGCCGGCGGCGCCGTGTCGACCGGCTTCCTCGGCACCCCGTTGGTGCTGCCGGCACTGGCTCGCCACGGATACTTCGACGAGGCATACACGATGTTGCTCCGCACCGAGTCGCCGTCGTGGCTCTACCAGGTCCGCCAGGGCGCCACGACCACCTGGGAACGGTGGGACGCGATCAAGCCCGACGGCTCCATCCACGACGGAGCGATCCTGCCCCACGAACCCGACGACGACACGACCGATCATCACATGCTGTCGTTCAACCACTACGCCTACGGCGCCGTGCTCGACTGGATGTACCGCCACCTCGCCGGGCTCGCCCCGGCGACACCCGGCTACCGCACGATCCGATTCGCTCCGCGTCCGTGCGCCGGCATCGATGACGCCCGTGCGACCGTGCACACGCCGTACGGGCCGACGTCGATCGACTGGTCGGTGTCCGACGACGGGTTCTCTGCCACGGTCGAGGTGCCGTTCGGCAGCACGGCGACCTTCATCGCCCCGACAACGGCCCAGTCCGACGTCGTCGTCGACGGACAGCCCGCCGACGACGCCGGCTGCATCGACCTCGGGCCCGGGACCCACACCATCGCACTCACCGCCCCACACATCGTCCGTCCGACCACGCACCCCACGGAGTCCGCATGAACCACGAACTCAGCCCCGAGCAGATCGAGCAGTACCGGCGCGACGGCTTCATCGTCGTCCCCGACCTCCTCGACGCCGACGAACTCGAGCACTGGCGATCGGTCGTCGCGCACGCCGTCGAGAACCGGCACGGCGAGCGGTTCGCGAACCAGACGGCGCTCACCGACGAGATCGAACGCAGCGAGGACGCCGGCGACTTCTACGACCAGGTCTTCGACCAGCTCGTCAACCTGTGGCAGACCGACGACGATCTCGAGGCACTGATCACCGATCCGCGCATCGGCGAGATGGCGGCGAGGTTGTCGGGCAACGACGCGATGCGGCTCTGGCACGATCAGGCCCTCATCAAACGGCCGTACGCCAACCCGACGGCGTTCCACCTGGATGCGCCGTACTGGTCGTTCACCTCTCACGACGCGATCTCGATCTGGATCGCACTCGACGACGCGACCGAGGCCAACGGCTGCCTCTACTTCTTCCCCGGCTCGCACCTCGAGACGACGACCGAGAACGTCGACATCGGCAAGAACGTCGGCGCGATCTTCGAGGTCTACCCGCAGTTCCGAAGCCGTCCGGCCGCCAGCGGCGCCATGCGGGCAGGTAGTTGCTCGTTCCACAGCGGCATGACCATCCACGGCGCCGGCGCCAACATGACCGCAGGGCTCCGACGGGCGATGACGGCTGCGTTCATGCCGGACGGTTGCACGTTCAACGGACAGCAGAACATCCTGTCCGACGAGCAAGTTGCACGGCTGAAGGTGGGCGACCGTCTCGACGACCCGACCCAGAATCCGCTCGTGTACGGCAACGACACGTCGGCGTAACGATTCGCTGCGCGGTCGGTTGGGTACGGTGGCGGACGTGACTGTCGAGACCGACCCCCGGGCCGTGATGGAACGAGCCGGGATCGCCGAAACGGCGATCTCGGTGTTCGAGCGACAACTCGCCGACGTGCGAGCCGGAGCCGGAGGGCTCCTCCGAGACGCCGACATCGATCCGTACCACGCCCCGTCGCTCGACGGGGCCTCCGCCGACACGACCGCATTGCGCGGTACGGCGATGATCCGTCTCAACGGTGGTCTCGGTACGTCGATGGGCATGGAACAGGCCAAGTCGCTGCTCGACGTGCGCGACGGGCTGAGCTTTCTCGACATCATCGTCCGCCAGGTCCAGATGCTGCGCAGCACCACCGGTGCACGTCTGCCGCTCAGCTTCCTGCATTCGTTCCGCACGTCGGCCGACAGCCTCGCAGCGCTCGCGAAGTACTCCGACCTCGCCGTCGACGATCTGCCGATCGAGCTGATGCAGCACCGGGTCCCCAAGTTGCTCGCCGACGAGCTGGTCCCCGTGTCGTGGCCGGACGACCCCGAACTCGAGTGGTGCCCGCCCGGACACGGCGACCTGTACACCGTGCTCCACGCGACGGGCTTTCTCGACCAACTCGCCGAGCAGGGCTTCGAGCGCGTGTTCGTCGCCAACTCCGACAACCTCGGGGCCGTGCCCGACCCCGAGGTCGCCGCCTGGTTCGCCGAGAGCGGTGCGCCGTTCGCCATCGAAGCGGTCCGGCGCACGCCGAGCGACCGCAAGGGTGGGCACTTCGCGATCCGCAAGTCGGACGGCCGGCTGATCCTGCGCGAGACGGCCCAGACCCCGCCCGACGAGCAGGGTGACATCGATCGCCACCCGTACACCTCGACGAACAACCTGTGGTTCGACGTCGCCGCCACGCGACGGCTGCTCGACGAGAACGACGGCGACCTCGGCCTGCCCGTGATCATCAACCGCAAGACCGTCGACCCGACCGACAAGCAGAGCCCGTCCGTCATCCAGCTCGAAACGGCGATGGGTGCGGCGGTCGAGGTCTTCGAGGGGGCCACGACGGTCGAGGTGGGCCGCGACCGCTTCATCCCGGTCAAGACCACCGACGATCTCCTCGTCGTCCGCAGTGACTGCTACCGCCTCACCGACGACTTCCGGCTCGTCCAGGTCCCCGACGAGATTCCCTTCGTCGAGCTCGCTCCCTGCTACAAGCTGATCGACGACTTCGACCAGCGCTTCCCGGCGGGCGCACCGAGCCTGGCCGAGGCGACCTCACTCGTCGTGCGAGGCGACTGGACGTTCGGCGCCGACGTCCGCGTCGTCGGCGACGCCGAACTCGGCCCCGAGGGCGGAACCGTCCCCGACGGCGCCGTCCTCGGCCCCTGACGATCGGTCGAGTCAGAGCAGGCCGTTGGCGGCGAGCCAGTCGCCGAACCGGTCGATCCACGAGTCGGACGGCAGGCCCTGGTGCTTCATGCCGAAGCCGTGGCCACCTGACGCGTACATGTGCAACTCGGTTGCGATCCCGGCGCGCCGCAACC
>JBPEWX010000628.1:0-2527 GCA_052032235.1 Ilumatobacter sp.
CGGACTCGTCCGCCGACGCCGTCGTCAACAACGGCACCTCGGCCCCACCGGCAGCCGCCGCTCCGACACCGACCATCACGACGACCACCCCGGCGATCGTCTTGCCGACGACCGTCTGGAACCATCGAGTGCCCCACAGCTTCATACCGACCTCCTGGACTTCGCCGGCGTTCGAGGACCGACGTTGCGACGACTTCTCCTGGCACATCGCCACGGTCCGAACGAGCGTTACGCCACGGGCGTCAAGATCGCCTCAATCCGCCCGGACGGCCGCCACCGCCCGCTTCACCGAGAGCTCGCCGGCGATGCCGTGCGCGTGGCCGCCACGTCATCGTCACGGATCCACCGCGCCGTGGCCACCGCCGGCAGCATCACCACACCGACGGCGAGGAACGCCCATTGATACGGCGGGAGCCGGTCGACGAGTGGCGCCGCGTCGGACAGATCCTGGAGCCCACTCGTCAACACCGTCGCGCCGAGGGCCGCACCGGACGCATACGCCACCTGTCGCTGCGTGTTGAACACCGACGCAGCGCGAGCCGTGTCGGCGATCGACACGGTGGCGTACACCGACGTCTGGATCGCGATGAAGACGAAGCCCATCGCCAACCCCCGTGCGAACCCCAGGCCGGCCAGAACCCACAGCGACGTGTCCAGGCCGACGAACACGTACGAGCACGAGATCAAGCCACCGGCGAGACCGGCAACCGACATCAGTGTCCGCGGTCCGAATCGGGCGTACGAACGCCTCCCGAACAGGTTCGACACGATGAACACGCCGACCGGTGTGGTCGCCGCGATCATCCCGCTCGTCGACGCCGAGTAGCCGCGCAGCGACTGCAGATAGATCGGGAGCACGAGGATCTGTCCGAAGAACCCCGCATACAACATCGACGCCGAGATGTTGACGACGCGGAAGTGATGATCCCGGAACAGCGACAACGCGAGCATCGGCCGCTCGCGATGCGTCTCGACCCAGATCATCGCCGCCAACATCGCAGCACCGACGACGCCCAACGCGACCACCTCGGCCGATCCCCAACCGCGCTCGGGTCCGATCGAGAGCGTGTAGACCAGCACGCTCACCGAACCGGCGCTCAGGATCAGACCGGCCAGATCGAGCGAACCCGCATCGTCGTCGCGCTCCTCCCGCAGCACCATCCGTGCGAACACCACGCCGATCGTCCCGATCGGCAAGTTGATGAAGAAGATCCAATGCCACGAGAGGTTGTCGACGAGGAGCCCGCCGAGCAACGGTCCGAGCGCCGGCCCCACCACCGCGACGCTCAGGACCGCCGACGCCGCGCTCGCTCGACGCTCGAGCGGGAACGCCCGGAACACGATCGCCGAACCGATCGGGACGAGCACGCCGCCGCCCAACCCCTGCGCGACTCGAAACGTCACGAGCTGGTCGAGCGTCTGCGCCAACCCGCACACGACGGACCATGCGGTGAACCAGGCCAGCGCCGAGACGAAGACGCGTTTCGAGCCGAACCGGTCACCCAGCCACCCAGCCGCCGGAATCACGGCTGCCACGGCGAGGAGATAGCCGACCGCGACCCACTCGGCCTCGTTCGCGGCGACGCCGAACTCGTCCGCCATCGTCGGCAGCGCAACGTTGACCATCGTCCCGTCGATCACGGTGATGAAGACGGCGAGGATGTAGACGATCAGGATCTGCCGCTCGTAAGACAGCCTCCCGATCGCTCCACGCACCCCGCCGACCGTAGGCCTCCCCGGCCGACCGGCACCAAGTCAGCCCAGATGGCATCGAGGTTGACATCGCGGTTGACTTCGAGGTTGGCAGACTGCTCCGGTGACCGAGCAGCGATTCGACGCCGAAGTGTGGGTGGCCCAGAACGGTTCGTGGCACTTCGTCACACTCCCCTTCGACCTCAGCGACGACATCGACGACCATGCACCCGACGCCAAGGTGGGGTTCGGTTCGGTACGGGTCGAGGTCACGATCGGCTCGACCACCTGGTCGACGTCGGTGTTCCCCGACCGCAAGGCGCAGTCGTTCGTGCTGCCCCTCAAGGCGCCGGTCCGCCGCGCCGAGGCAATCGGTGCCGGCGACCGGGTCACGGTCACACTCCGAATCCCGTCCTGAGCGACCGTCCGCGGCGGGTCCGGGTGGCGGCGTCACCCGAGAGCATGATTGCCTGCCGATCTCGATTCGGCCGTCGGCGGCGTGGGTATCCGATTGGCCGTCACGACGATGTGACAGCAAAGGAGAACCCCCGGACATGAACCGCATCACCCGCCGCACTTCCGCACTCGCCGTCACCGGCGTGCTGGCCCTCGGTGGCCTCACTGCCTGCGAAGACGACGGCGACGGTATCGACGACGACGTCGAGCAGGACGTCGAGAACGACGTCGACGACGCCGAGAACGACCTCGAGGACGGTGTCGACGAGGTCGAGGACGAACTCGACGGCGACCCCGACGACGGTGACGTCGACGAGTGATCCGCTGACGGTCCCGTCCTGATCAGCGTCCGCCTGATCAGCGTCCGCCTGATCAGCGT
>JBPEWX010000629.1:0-6889 GCA_052032235.1 Ilumatobacter sp.
CGAAGACCTCGACCGCTACCAGGGAGGTCCGCGCCTGGTGTTGGCGTCGGGCGACGAGCCGTTTCCGACGATCGACCACGGCGACGAGGTCGTCGACCACCCCGATCCCGGGGAACCGATCTGGACCGACGACGACGGCGTGACGTGTCGCCGCTGGAACTGGCGCCAGACGACACGAACCGCGATCGGGCCCGCGACGCATCGAATCGGTTTCATCATCGACTCGCTCGATGCGCCCGATCACGAGGGCGCACAGGCGGCCGCCGATCTCCTCGCCTCGTTCCTGCCGAACGCGTTTCGACGCATGATCGGCGGTGGCACCGGCTGATGGTGGCGCCGGATGACGTCGGTCGGGGTCGGCTTGCGTACTGTCGCCGGCATGCGTGAAACCGAGGAGCACCGAGCCTTCCGGGCGATGGTGCGCGACTACGTCGAGCGAGAGATCAACCCCAACATCCCCGACTGGGAGGCGGCCGAGATGATGCCGCTCCACGACATCTTCTCGTCGATGGCGAAGCTCGGCATGCTCGGCCTCGAGTACGAGCCCGAGTACAGCGGCCAGGGCGCCGACCACTTCTTCACCGTCATCCTCGCCGAGGAGTTCGGGCGCTGCGATCACGGCTCGCTCCCGATGGCACTCGGTGTGCAGGTCGACATGGCGACACCGTCGCTCGCCAAGTTCGGCACGCCGGAACAGAAGCAACAGTTTCTGGCGCCGGCGCTGCGGGGCGAGGCGGTTGCGTCGATCGCCGTCAGCGAACCCGACCACGGCTCCGACGTCGCCGGCATCCGCACCCGCGCGGTCCGCGACGGCGACGAGTGGGTGATCAACGGCTCGAAGATGTGGATCACGAACTCGCTCCAGGCCGACTGGTTGTGCGTGCTGGCCCGCACCTCCGACGAGGGCGGCTACGCCGGGATGAGCCAGATCATCGTCCCGACCGACACGCCCGGCTTCAGCGTGTCGAAGAAGCTCGACAAGCTCGGCATGCGAGCGTCCGACACGGGCCTGCTCAGCTTCGACGACTGCCGCGTGCCGGTCGCCAACACGATCGGCGAGATCGGTCGCGGTTTCCAGCAGCAGATGGCCCAGTTCGTCGTCGAACGGATGTGGGGCGCCTACTCGGTCGTCGGGGCCGGCGAGATCGCCCTCGCACGCACCGCGGAGTACCTCCGCGAGCGGCACGTGTTCGGCGAACCGCTCCTCGCCAAGCAGTACATCCAGTTCAAGCTGACCGAACTGTCGGCCGAACTCGATCTCCTCCGCACCTACAACCACTCGATCGCCGAGCGATATCAGGCCGGCGACGACACCACGCGACAGGCGACGATCGCGAAGCTGACCGCAGGTCGCCTGATCCGCAAGATCGCCGACGAGTGCCTGCAGTTCCACGGTGGCATCGGCTACGTCGAAGAGAACTGGACCGCCCGCTTCTTGCGCGACAACCGACTCACCAGCATCGGCGGCGGAGCCGACGAGGTCATGCTCCAGGTGCTGGCCCGACTCGACGGCTTCACCGCCTAGCGTGACGGAGATGAGAGTCTTCTCATCTCCGTCTCATCCGGCGCCCGCCGTCGTCGACGACGGTGCGACCATGCACCGGCCGGAGCGAATCGACCGCCGATGATTCGTGTGCTCGGCTTCCTCGGCGTGTTCGTCGCTGCTGTTCTGATCGGGATGGGGATCATCGCGGTCATGGCGGGAGCCATCGACGACGACCCGACCGACGTCGCACCGATCGAGCTGAGCACGACCAGCACCTCGACGACGACCACGACCGAGCCGACGAGCCCGGCGACCTCGTCCACCGTCGCCTCGTCCACGTCGACGACCACCACGAGCGCTCCGGGCGTGCCATCGTCACCGGCACCGGCCGCCACCACGACGAACTCCGACCGCCCCGCACCGAGCGCGCCGCCCCGAACCGCTCCGCTCCCCGCCCCGGTGGCGGCGACGATCGCCGACGACGATGACGACGACGAGTACGAGGAACCGGACGAACCCGATGAACCGGACGAACCCGACGAGCCGGACGAACCCGACGAGCCGGACGAACCCGACGAACCCGACGAACCCGACGAACCCGACGAACCGGACGAACCCGACGATGACTGAGGAGGCGGGAGCCGTCCCGTCCCGGTGGTGGTCCTCGATCCGCATCCGGATCGTCGTCGGCTATGTCGTCCTCCTGGCCGCGGCACTGGCGATCTCGATCCTGTTGACGCGCCAAGTCCTCATGGGCCGACTGGCGAACGAGGTCGATCAGGCCCTCACCCAGGAGGTCGAGGAACTCCGCAAGCTCGCCGAGGGTGACGACCCCGTGACCGGCGAGCCGTTCGGTACCGACGTCGAGGCGATCTTCGACACGTTCCTGCGTCGCAACGTGCCGGCCACCGACGAGGCGTTCTTCACGCTCGTCGGCGGTGAGGGCTTCCTGTCGAGTTTCGATGCACCACGAGCGGTCTGGACCGATCCGGACCTGGCCGCCGAATGGGCGGCCGTCACGACGCCGTCTCGCAACACCGTGTCGACCGACGTCGGCGAGATGCGCTATCTCGCCGTGCCACTCGGCTCCGCCGGAGACGTGAGCGGGGTGTTCGTCGTCGCCCACTTCACCGACGACGACCGCGACGAGATCCTCGTCGTCGTGCGCGTGCTCACGGTGGCCGGCATCGTCGTGCTCGTGGCGTCGGCGCTCCTCGCCTGGACGTTGTCGGGTCGCGTCCTGCGCCCGGTTCGTGAACTGACCGCGACGGCGCGCCGGATCTCCGAGACCGACCTGTCGCAGCGGATCGAGGTCACCGGCCACGACGAGCTCGCCCAACTCGGCACGACGTTCAACGAGATGGTCGACCGACTCGAAGCGGGCTTCGACCAGCAGCGTCAGTTCCTCGACGACGTCGCGCACGAGCTCCGCACCCCGATCACGATCGTGCAGGGCAACGTGGATCTCCTCGGTGACGACCCGGCGGAACGAGCGGCCGGGATCGAGACGATCAACGACGAACTCGATCGCATGAACCGATACGTCACCGACCTCCTGGTGCTGGCGAAGGCGGAGACCGGCGAGTTCCTCCGGTTCGAACCGGTCGATGTCGGCGAACTGGCGACCACGCTCGACGATCGGGTCCGAACACTCGGCGAGCGCGAGTGGGCACTCGTCGGCAACCCCGCTCCGGGCTCGGTGGCACTGCTGGCCGACCGAGCGCGGCTCGTGCAGGCGGTGTTGAACCTCGCGTCGAACGCCGTCCAGCACACACGGGCGGGCGACTCGATCACACTCGGCGTCGACACGACTGCCGACGCGGTTCGCATCTGGGTTCTCGACTCGGGCCCCGGCATCGACCCCGACGTCGTCGATCAGCTCTTCGAACGCCGCTTCCGCGGTGCTGCGAGCCGAGCCCACCGCTCGGAAGGCATGGGGATCGGACTCTCGATCGTGGACGCCATCGCCCGCGGCCACGGTGGACACGCCGAGGCAGCCAACGATCCCGCCGGCGGCGCTCGCTTCACCATCGAACTGCCACTCGACCCGATCGCCGAGGAGTTTCCGTGACCCGCATCTTGATCGCCGAAGACGAGGAGCGCATCGTGTCGTTCCTCGAGAAGGGCCTGCGCGCCAACGGCTACAGCACGGTCGCGGTCGGCGACGGCCAGAGTGCCGCCGCCCTCGCGCGCGACGACTCGTTCGACCTCGTCGTGCTCGACCTGGGCCTGCCCGGACTCGACGGGCGAGACGTGCTCCGTGCGGTACGCGCACGCGGCGAGCGGCTGCCGATCCTCGTCCTGACCGCTCGCGACGGGGTGGAGGACACCGTCGGTTCGCTCGAACAGGGCGCCGACGACTACATCACCAAGCCGTTCCGATTCGAGGAACTCCTGGCTCGGATCCGGCTGCGTCTCCGGACCGACGACGCGTCGACCGAGGCAACGGTGCTCGAGGTCGGCGACGTGCAGCTCGACCTCCGGTCCCGCCGAGCCACGCACGGCGACCGCACCGTCGAACTGACCGCGCGGGAGTTCGCACTCCTCGAAACGTTCATGCGCCACCCGAATCACGTGCTGTCCCGAGAGCAGTTGCTGTCGCACGTGTGGGGCTACGACTTCGACCCCGGATCGAACGTCGTCGACGTGTACGTGCGGTACCTGCGCCGCAAGCTGGGCGAGGACACGATCGAAACCGTGCGAGGCATGGGGTATCGACTGACGGGCTGATCGGGCGGACGCGGTCGCCGACGGATCCGTGAGAGGTTTCTCATCGAGTCGTCATCGAGCTCTTATCCCCGGCTCACACGATCGCCATGTGTTGATCGC
Source organism: Ilumatobacter sp. (assembly GCA_052032235.1). Lineage (GTDB taxonomy): Bacteria > Actinomycetota > Acidimicrobiia > Acidimicrobiales > Ilumatobacteraceae > Ilumatobacter. The sequence continues at coordinate 4,316 of JBPEWX010000629.1, forward strand.
AGACCCGCTGCTGCCGGCGGCCGTCCACCTCACCGGTGACGGCGCTGCCGATGTGCTCCGGCCTGCGGTCGACGCGTCGGGCGGCCACCTGGTCGAGTGCCGCACCAGCCAGGTCCAGTACCGGCCGGCCTCCGACCTGGTCGTCCGATACCGATGTCGGATCGAACGCAACGGTTCGACGATCGACGACACCGTCCTCGCCGGCACCACGACGAACGGGATCCCGACCGGGACAGTACCGGTGGAGGCCGTGTCGCCGAGCGGCGAGCACCTGCGGGTCGGCGTGTGGCGCTGGCCGTTCGATCCCGTCCTGTCGGCGCTCGAGACGATGGTGACACCGCACCTCGCGGCGCAGCACCTCGCCGAGCTCGTCGGCGACCGCCCGTCGCTCGAGGTCGTGGCGTACCGCCCGACCGAACGAGCCGTGGTCCGCGCCACCGGCGACCGTCGGACGATCTACGTGAAAGTGGTCGCACCGTCCGCCGTCGACGGCCTCGTCACCCGGCACCGGACACTGGCAGCCGCCGGACTCCCGGTCCCGAGGGTCGAGGCCGCCGGAACCGGGTGGATCGCCATGCAGGCCTTGGACGGCACGACGCTTCGCGACCGGTTGAAGGCCGGCCGGTCGGAGTACCCGCCGGCGCACGCCTATCGCGAGCTCGTCGACACGATGTCGACGGTCGACCTCGGCGGGCTCCCACCCGTGCGGTCCCGGCTCGACGACGCCCCGCACCACGCTGCGATGCTCGCAGCGGTCGAGCCGTCGCTCCGCACCCGGCTCGACGACCTGATCGGACGATCGACGGCCTCGGCGCCCGCCCCGACACTCGCAACGGCACACGGCGACCTCCACGAATCGCAACTCGTCGTCGACGACGAGCGCATCGTCGGGTTGCTCGACATCGACGACGCCGGCCCGGGTGACCCGCTCGACGATGCGGGCACGCTCCTCGCTCATCTCCGGTTCCGCGCCCTCACCGCCGGTGACCCGTCGATCGACGCCGTCGCCGACCGGATCCGTTCGGCGATGTGCCGACGCTTCACGCCGTTCGAACTCGATCATCGGGTCGCCGGTGTGCTGATCGGACTGGCGACCGGACCCTTTCGCCTGCAACACGAGGGGTGGCGACAGACGACCGGCGCCGTCGTCGATCTGGCCGAACGCCATCTGGAGAGCGCCACATGAGAGATGTCTCAGCGACGCCTCACCGACGTCACACGACCGCCCCGCACCATGAATCCCAGCCCGGGACGACCGGGACCAGCCACCGAGAGGAACAGCCATGAGCAGCAAGAAGATCGACTGGAAGATCGCAGCGACCGTCGGCACCATCACCGGCGTCGCGATCGGCGGCTTCGCCATCGCCGCACCGTCCGAATCCCCGTCCCTGCCCGACAGCGTCGTCCTCGACGATCAGCTGATCAGCGTGCAGCGACTGTCGGCGCCGGTGATCCCGACGACGTCGACCGACTTCGCGTCGGCGGCAACGGTCGCCCCCACCACGACGGTGGCATCGGATTCCCCGACGACGTCCGTGGCCGCCGAAACACCCACGACATCGGCGGCGCCCCCGACCACCGCCGTCGACGAGGTGTCGGCACCGTCGCCCCTGTCGGCCCCGAGCGTCGCCGCTCCGACCACGACGGATCGGACCGACGAAGCCGACTCCCCCATGAGCCCGGTCAGCCCGATGTCCCCGGTGAGTCCGGTGTCACCCGTGAGCCCCGTGTCGCCCGTCAGCCCCGTCTCCCCCGTCTCGCCGGTCAGCCCCGTCTCGCCGGTCAGCCCCGTGTCGCCGGTGAGCCCCGTGTCACCGGTCAGCCCGGACTCCCCCGGCAGCTGAACACCCAGAACCGATCACACCCCCGAACGCGAACGAACCCGGACCCTCGCAGGGTCCGGGTTCGTTCGATTCTCGATACTCACCGATTCGGGATCAGATCGTGCGATCTGCCCGGTGTCGGGTCAGCGGCGGAGGCCGAGGTCGGCGATGAGGGCGCGGTAGCGCTCCACGTCGACCTCGTTGAGGTAGTCGAGCAGACGGCGACGACGACCGACCAGCATCAGCAGCCCGCGGCGGCTGTGGTGGTCCTTCGGGTGCGTCTTGAGGTGCTCGGTGAGGTGAGCGATGCGATCCGAGAGGAGCGCGATCTGGACTTCGGGGGAACCGGTGTCACCGTCGGACTTGCCGTACTTCGCGACGATGTCGGCCTTGGGCGTGAGCGCCATGGGAAACTGCCTTCCTGGTTTCGGAGGTCGCGCCGCCCCGGTCGGAGCGGTCGCATCACGCCGAAGGTTTGGCCTCGACGGACCCTGCAAGGCTACGGCCGCCGGTGCCGCCAGACAACCGGTACCCTCCGCGCCGTGACCACTGCGCCGGGCATCCGTGTCGACCACGCATCGAAGCGGTTCGGCGACCTCGAGGCGCTGGCCCCCGTCGAGCTCTCGATCGACGCCGGCGAGATCGTCACCCTGATCGGTCCGAGCGGCTGCGGCAAGACGACGCTGCTCCGCATGATCGCCGGACTCGAACGTCCGACCGGCGGCTCGATCACGATCGACGGGTCCACGCC
>JBPEWX010000063.1:0-1781 GCA_052032235.1 Ilumatobacter sp.
CAGCACGTTGCGGCCGCTCTCGCGAGCCTCCCGCTCGCTCATGCCGATCCGCCCGAGCGGCGGGTCGATGTACATCGCGTAGATCGGGATGCGGTCGGAGAGTCGGCGGTCGCCGGCCTCGGCGTAGTGGTCCCAGAACGTCTCGCCGTCGTTGACCGACGTATGGGTGAACGCTCCTTCGCCGTTGACGTCGCCGAGCGCGTAGATGTGGTCGACGTTGGTCCGCAACACGTCGTCGACCTGGATGTAGCCGCGCTCGTTCGTCTCGACGCCTGCCGCGTCGAGGTGCAGGGCGCGGGTGTTCGGCACCCGGCCGACGGCGAGGAGGAGGTGGCTGCCGACGATCGTCTCGGCACCGTCGCCGCCGTCGAAGGTGACCTCGATCCGGCCCGGCTCCGGTTGGGCGACGGACTGGACCTCGGCCCCGGTGCGCACGTCGACGCCACCGGACACCAGGATCTCTTCCGCGGCTGCGGCGATGTCGTCGTCCTCGCGCGGCATGAGCTGCGGGGCCGCCTCGATGATGGTGACGGCGCTCCCGAGCCGGCGGAAGATCTGGCCGAACTCCATGCCGATGTAGCTGCCACCGACGATGACGAGATGGTCGGGCACGGCGTCGAGTTCGAGCAGGCCGGCGTTGTCGAGCCAGTCGACGTCGTCGATGCCGTCGATCGGCACCTTCAGCGCGCTGGTGCCGGTGTGGACGACGATCGTGTCACCGGAGATGACGCGATCGCCGACCTGCACCTCGTGGTCGGAGACGAAGTGGGCGTACTCGGCGAAGAAGTCGACCCCGTCCATCGTCCGGAGCCACTCGGTCATGCCGGAGTTGTCGCGCATCGCGTTCATGCGCTTCATCACCGTTGCCATGTCGATCGAGTACTCGGGGATCTCGACGCCGAAGTCGGGCCCGCGCTGCGCCATGTGTGCGGCCCGTGCGCTGGCGACCATCGTCTTGGTCGGCGTGCACCCGTAGTTCACGCACGAGCCGCCGACCTCGCCGCCCTCGATCACGGCGACGCGCTTGCCGGCTCCCGTCAGCCGGGGAACCACCGTCCCGGTCGCCTGTCCGGTCCCGATCCAGATCACGTCGTAGTCAGCCATGGGGTTCTTCTCTCTCGCGTCGTCTCCGTGTGTGCGACGACGGGAAGTCGGTGGCCTGACCTGATATTCCCGGTCTCAGCGGCGGGGGATCACTTCGGCTCCGGGTTCCTCGGGCTCGTCGTCGACCATCTCGGCGGGGAAACCCTGGCCGAGGACTTCGAGTCCGGTTGCGTCCTCGAGGCGTCGGATGATGTTGGGTGACCACTCGCGGTCGCCGTAGCGGGCAGCACCGTCCTGGAACACCCGGATCAGCTCCGGGTTGAGATCGAGCGGGACGTCGTACCGGTCGGCCACCGCCTGGAACAGCCCGATGTCCTTCAGCACGAGATCCATCGTGAAGCTGATGTCGCGCGACCCGTTCAGGATCACCTGGCTCTCGGTCTCGTGGACGAACGAGTTGCCGCTCGAGATCCGGATCGCCTCGTACGTCGTGTTGAGGTCCATCCCGGCAGCGGCCGCCGTGGTGAGGGCCTCGGTGATGGCGACGAGGTTGGCCGTCGCGAGATAGTTCGTCACCACCTTGAGCACTGATGCCGTTCCGAGCGGCCCGGTGTGGAGCACCCGTCGGCCGAGCACCGTGAGCAGCGGCAGGACCCGTTCGAACGTGTCGCGATCGCACCCGGCGAAGATCGAGATGTTGCCGGTATCGGCACGGTGGCAGCCACCCGACACCGGAC
>JBPEWX010000630.1:0-8021 GCA_052032235.1 Ilumatobacter sp.
ACGGAGGAACGATCGTGAAGCGTCGATTGCCCGGACTCCTCCTCGTGCTGGTCGCGGTCGTCGGCGTCGTGGTCGCCTCCCGGAACACGGCCGAGTCGTCCGTGCCGCAGTTCAGCGTCACCACCGAGGGGTGGATGCCGTCGGCGCCCGCCGCCGGCGGACTGATCGAGTCGTGGTTCTGCCCCGGCGTGCCGGCCACCGGCGTCGACGGTGTCGACGGGGAGATCGTGATCGCCAATCGCGGCGGCGAGGCGCTCGAGGGCACGGTGCTCGTCCTCAACGACGACGCCGAGAGTCGCCGGCTCGACCTGATGGTCGACCCGTGGACCACGGCGACGCTCGACCTCGATGCGACCCTGCCCGGCTCGATCACCGGGGCCGTCGTCGAGATCGAGGGCGGTGGCGCCCTCGTCGAACAGGTTGCGCTCGACCCCGACGGCGACAGCGTGGCCGCGTGCGCGAACGCGACCTCCGACGCCTGGTACCTCGCAGACGGCTTCACGGTCGAGGGGAGTCTCGACCAGGTCATCCTCACCAATCCGTTCGAACAGACCGTGGTCGCGAACCTGTCGTTCACGACGCGCGAGGGCTACCGCGAACCCGGCTCCTACAAGGGTCTCACGGTCCCGCCGCGCAGTATCCGTGTGGTCGATCTCGGAGCGCCCGGCGCCGGCGCGCAGAGCGAGCCGGTGTTGGCGGTCGACGTCGAAGTCACCCGTGGCCGCCTCGTCGTGGGCCGGTCGCAGGACTTCGCCGGCGGTGGCCGGTCCGGCACCCAGGTCACGCTCGGCTCACCCGTCACCCGGGAACAGTGGTGGTTCGCCAACGGCGAGTCCGGCCAGGGCGTCGACGAGGAGTACGTCATCTACAACCCGACGGCGCAGTCGGTCGAGGTCGACGTGCTGTTCATCGGGATCGAGACGCCCGTCCTGGTCGACCCGATCGAGGTCGGACCGCGTCAGGTGGTGATCTACGACTCGAGCACCCAGGACGGATTGCCCGACGGTGGTCACGCGGTCGTGTTCGCCACCGCCTCGAGTGAACCGTCGATCGTCGTCGATCGGGTGATCACCACCACCGACGGCGAGGTGCGGGGCACCGGTGTGCTCACTGGAGCCCTCGCCCGAAACGGCTACGTCGCCTCGACCTGGTACGTGCCGCGCGGACCCGACGAGGCCGCCTCCGACGCGCTCGTGATCTACAACGTCGACAACGAGCCGGGCACCGTCACGGTGTCGGCGGTCGGGACGTCGGGTCCGGTCCCGATCGAGGGGCTCACCGACGTCGACTACGGCGCGGCGGGGCGCATCTCGCTCGATCTCGACGATCCCCTGATCGCAGGCCGTCAGCTGATCATCGAGGGGACGACCCGCATCATGGTGGAGCGGTCGTTCCCGAACGGCGTCGGCGGGCTGCGGACCCCGTCGTGGGCGATCCCGCAGGGCTGAACCGATGGAGCGGCTGATCCTCGCCCTCGTCGTGGTGGCGGTCGCGGCGGCCGTGGCCGCCGTGGTCCGCCGTCGTCGGTCGATCGATCCGCCCACCCAGCCGTCGTTCGAGGCGCCGGCACAGCTCGACCGGCGTGACTTCGCCGGTGACGGCTGGTTGGTCGCCGTCTTCACGTCGGAGACGTGTTCGACGTGCGCCGACGTGGTGCGCAAGGCCGAGGTCGTGCGCAGCGACGACGTCGCGGTCGAGGTGGTGCCGTTCCAGAGCCGCAAGGCCCTGCACGAGCGCTACTCGATCGATGCGGTGCCGTGCCTCGTGATCGCCGACGCCGACGGCGTCGTGCACCGGGCCTTCCTCGGCCCGGTCACCGCCACCGACCTGTGGGCAGCGATCGCCAACGCCCGTGAGCCCGGCAGCATCGACCAGAGCGGCGGCTGCGGCAACCACGACTGACCCCCCCCGAAAACGCCGAATGTCGGTTGATGTCAGACATCAACCGACATTCGCAGGGCGTTCGGTCAGCGGGTAGGTCGGTCGATGTCTGACATCAACCGACGGGTCACTCGGGGGTGCCGAGGACGTTGGCGTCGATCTGTTCGTCGACGCCGGCCTCGTCGAGACCCTGCTGGATCAGCTTGGCGACCATCGGGCCGTCGATCGTCTCGTGCTCGAGGAGCGCCTCGGCGATCAGTTCGAGGCCACGGCGGTGCTTGGTGAGCAGGTGGTGCGCCCGCTGTTCCTGACCGTGCAGGATCTTGGCGATCTCGTCGTCGAGCAGCTTGGCGGTCTCGTCGGAGTACTCGCGCCCCTGCGACATCAGGTCTTCGCCGAGGAACACCTGCTGCTGGCTGTGCCACGCCATCGGTCCGACCTCGTCGCTCATGCCCCACTCACGGACCATGCGGCGACCGATGTTGGTGGCCTGCTCGAGGTCGTTGGCGGCGCCGGAGTTGAGGTGACCGAAGACGATCTTCTCGGCGACGCGGCCGCCCATCGCCTTGCAGATCGTGTCCTCGAAGTACTCCTTGGAGTACGTGTGACGCTCCTGCGGGAGGCTCCAGGTGACACCGAGTGCCATGCCCCGGGGGAGGATCGTGACCTTGTGGAGCGGGTCGCCGTTCGGCAGCACCACCGACAGCAGGGCGTGACCGCCCTCGTGGTAGGCCGTGGCCCGCTTCTCCTCGGCGTTCATGATCAGCGACTCGCGCTGGGCGCCGAGCACGACGCGGTCGCGGGCGTTCTCGAAGTCGATCCGCTCGATCTCCTTCGATCCGCGGCGGACGGCGATGAGCGCCGCTTCGTTGACGAGGTTGGCGAGATCGGCGCCGGCCATGCCGGGCGTGGCCCGCGCCATGGTGTCGAGGTCGACGTCGCCGCCCATCCGCTTGTCGCGGCTGTGCACCTCGAGGATCGCCTTGCGCTCTTCGTACTCGGGGAGCGGCACGACGATCTGGCGGTCGAAGCGGCCGGGGCGCAGGAGCGCCGGGTCGAGGATGTCGGGGCGGTTGGTGGCCGCCATGATGACGATGCCCTCGGACGTCTCGAAGCCGTCCATCTCGGACAGCATCTGGTTGAGGGTCTGCTCGCGCTCGTCGTGGCCGCCACCCAGGCCGGCACCACGCTTGCGGCCGATCGAGTCGATCTCGTCGATGAAGATGATCGCCTTGCCCATGCGGCGGGCCTGTTGGAACAGGTCGCGGACGCGGGACGCACCGACGCCGACGAACATCTCCATGAAGTCGGAGCCGGTGACCGAGAGGAAGCCGACGCCCGCCTCGCCGGCGACGGCTCGGGCGAAGAGGGTCTTGCCGGTGCCCGGAGGGCCGACCAGCAGGAGACCCTTCGGCACGCGGGCGCCGATCTCGTGGAATCGCTCGGGCATACGCAGGAAGTCGACCGCTTCGGTGATCTCCTGCTTGACGCCCTCGTAGCCGGCGATGTCGGCGAACGTGGTGGACGGCTTGTCGGCCTGGTACGCCTTGGCCTTGCTGCGCCCGATCGACATCACGTTGCCCATCTGGCCCTGCGCACGGCGCTGGAGCCAGACGAAGAAGCCGATGATCAGCAGGATCGGCAGGAGCAGGCTGAGGATGCCGAGGAACCAGTTGCTGCTCGGCTGGGTGAAGTTGAAGTCGGGGACGTTCTCGCGGATCAGCGCCTCGTCGGTCTCGGACGGGCCGGCCGCCTGGCCGGTGGTGTTGAACCGGTCGCCGGAATCGAGTTCGCCGGTGATGTTGCCGGTCTCGTTCTCCCATTCGGCCTGCACGACGTCGCCCGCCGCCACGTCGGCGATGAACTCCGAGTACGAGATCTCGTCACCGTTGTCGCCCGACGTGAACGCCGGGACGAGCACGACCGCGAGGAACAGACCGACGGCGATCCAGGGCAGCCAACGCTTGACCCATGGCGGCGTGGAGCCGCGCTCCTCGTCGTCGCCACCGGACGTGGGACGCCGGTCGGGCCGCTCGGGCCGCTGACCAGGCGATCGCCCGTTCCCCGGTGGTGGTGGAGGTGGAGGCGGAGGCAGCTTGTCCATTGCCCCACAATCCTACGGTCGTTCGGCCGCGAATCGGGGGCGTTCCGACGTGGTCCGCCTTCAGCGAGCCCACAGGATCTACCGTGTGGGACGTGGCGAGACAGTGTTCGAGGACGGGATGCAGTGAGGTGGCGACCGCCAGCCTCACCTACGACTACGCCCACGCGATGGCGTGGCTCGACCCGCTCCACGCCGAACGCGACCCCCACGCCTACGATCTGTGCGACCGCCACGCTGCGCGGTTGTCGCCGCCGCAGGGCTGGCAGCTCCGCGACCGCCGGTTCGTCGAGCCGGCGAGCACCCTGATCGCCGTCTGACGCGCGGCCCGACGACGCCACAGCGGTACCCTGCCCCGCCGTGCGTGTCCCACTCCGTGTCGCCGGCTTCGCCTGGGTCACCGGCTGGATCGTCGGCGGTCTGTTCCTGGCCTGGCTCGCCCTGGCGGCGATGGGGGCCGACCTGTCGGGCGACCAGGATCTCACGATCCCCCAGCTCTCCGTGTCGGCCGTGGTGTCGTGGGCGTCGTTCGCTGCGGTGCTGTTCGTGCTCAGTCGTCAGTTCGGCACCGGCGAGCCGTTGGCCGACTACGCGGTCGCCTTCCGGCCGATCGACCTGCTCGCGGTGCCGGCAGGCGTCGTCGCCCAGGTCGTGTTGCTGCCGGTGCTCTATTGGCCGCTCCAGCAGGCGTGGCCCGACACGTTCTCGCAGGAGGCCCTCGAAGAACGCGCCCGCGACCTCGCCGACAGCGCGTCGGGCGGTGACGTCGTGCTGCTCGTGCTCGTGGTCGCCATCGGGGCGCCGGTGTTCGAGGAGCTCGTGTACCGCGGGCTGCTCCAACGTTCGCTCGTCGACACCATCGGGCGCTGGCCCGGCCTGGTCGCCGCGTCACTGTGGTTCGCGGCGATCCACCTCGCTCCGGTCGAGTTGCCCGGCTTGTTCCTCGCCGGCATGGTGTTCGGCGGAGCGTTGCACCTGACCGGCCGGATCGGCCCGTCGATGCTGGCCCACTTCGGGTTCAACGCCGCCGGGCTCGCGATCGCGTTTTCGTAGATCTGTCGATCATGACCGCCCACCGTGGCCGCCGGCTGACACAATGGATCGGTCATGACTGATCGACTCGACCCCCCGGCCGACGCGCCCGACGAGGCACCGACGGTCGACGAGACCACGATGACCGTCGACGAACCGGCCGGCGAGACGGTCGAATCGGCGCCCGATCAGCCCGATCCCGACGCCGAACCGTCGCTGCTCCATCGGATCGGCGCCCGCATCGTGCGACGACCGGTCGCCTGGTGGCGCCGCCCGTGGACCGACGACCGCATCGTGCGGGTCTCGTTCACCACCGTCACCCTGCTGATCACGACGTACATCATGACCAACGTCGTGCACCTCAGCATCCTGCCGGGCCGCGATCTCGTCTTCGACGACACGACCCCGACCGGTGGCGACTTCGGCGCCCACGTGTGGGGGCCGGCCTACCTGCGCGACCACTTGCTCGGCGGCTTCCGACTCAACGGGTGGACGATGGACTGGTACGCCGGCTTCCCGGCCTACCGCTTCTACATGGTGCTGCCCGCGCTGGCCGTCGTCCTCGTCGATCTGGTGCTGCCCTACGGCGTCGCGCTCAAGTTGGTGAGCGTCCTCGGCCTGATCACGCTGCCGTTCTCGTGCTGGGCGTTCGGCCGGCTCGCCTCGTTCAAGTACCCGCTGCCCGAGCTGTTCGCCTTCGCCGGCCTGTCGTTCGCACTCGACGAGAGCTTCTCGATCTACGGCGGCAACCTGAAGTCGACGATGGCGGGCGAGTTCTCGTTCTCGATCTCGCTGTCGATCGCCATGCTGGCGCTCGGCCTGCTCGCGAACGGCCTGCGCACCGGTCGCTACCGGGTGTGGACCTCGGTGCTGCTCGCCGCGGCGTGCGTCTCCCACGGGGTGGTCCTGATCGCGTTCCTGGTGCCGTCGGCGGTCGTGTTCTGCCTGATCTGGATCGATCGGACCCGGTGGCGCTACGCGTGGACGGTCGGCGTCACGACGATCCTGCTGTCGGCCTGGTGGGTGCTGCCGTTCCTCTGGGACCACGAGTACCACACCGACATGAAGTACGGCGCGCTCACCAACTGGTGGGAGATGTACTTCCCGCTCACGATCCCGCTCGACATCATCATCACGACGCTCGCGATCCTCGGCTTCGGGTTCAGCATCCTGCGTCGCGACCTGAACGGGTCGGCGCTCGGCGTGATCGGACTCGTGCTCGTCGCCGGGGTCTACCTCGGCAAGGACTCGATTCCCGGCCTCGGTCTGCTCTGGAACCCACGTGTGCTGCCCGGTCTGTACCTCGTCCGGTACCTGCTGATGATGATCGGCGCATACTCGCTGCTGGCGCTCATCTGGAACGCGATCCGCGACCGGCGGGCGAACGACGAGCCGGGCGCCTACGCCGCGACCGGTCTCGCTGCGGTGCCCGCCGTCGGGGTGCTCGTCGTGCTCGGCTTCCTGTTCCAGGAACTGCCCGGCGGCGGGAACACCACGCTCGACGACGGCACGTCGGTGTACTCGTGGGGTCCGTTCGTCGCCACGTCCACGAACGCCGACGCGCAGGGCGACGGCTGGTCGAGCTACAACTTCCGTGGGTACGAGGGGCGCGGCCAGTACTACACCGAGTACCGCCAGGTCGTCACGACCATGGAGGGACTCGGCAACGACCCGGAGCACGGCTGCGGCCGTGCGCTGTGGGAGAACTCGGGTGACAACGGCCAGTACGGCACCACGATGGCGCTGATGCTGCTGCCGTTCTGGACCGACGGCTGCATCGGGTCGATGGAGGGGCTGTTCTTCGAGGCCTCCGGTACCACCCCGTACCACTTCCTCACCGCGGCGGCGATGTCGAAGCAGTCGTCCAACCCCGTGCGCGAACTCCGCTACACCGACAACGACGCCTCGGTCGGCGTGCGCCATCTCCAGGATCTCGGGGTCCGGTACGCGATGGTCCGCACCGAGGAAGCCAAGAACGAGGCGGCGCAACAGCCCGAACTCACCTTGGTCGCGGAGGCGGCACCGTGGGAGATCTACGAGGTCGCCGACAGCGACGTCGTCGTCGGACTCGACATGCAGCCCGTCGTGGTCGAGGAACGGCTCGGCGACGGTGACGGTGCGAGCGACCCTCGCGAGCGTCTGCTCGAGATCGGTGCGAGCTGGTTCCAGCAGCCCGACGAATGGGTGGCGATGCCGGCCGAGGGCGGTCCCGACACGTGGCAGCGGATCGACGTCGTTCCCGATCTCGAGCGGCGTCTCGAAGAAGGTGACCCGAACGGTCCGCGCGTCGACATCGTGGTGCCGGCCGAGCCGATCGAGGCCGTGCCGCTCCCCGAGGTGACGGTCAGCAATCTCGAGATGAACGACCAGTCGCTCGAGTTCGACGTCGACCAGGTCGGGGTGCCGGTGCTCGTGAAGGTGTCGTACTTCCCGAACTGGACCGCCGACGGCGCCGAGGGGCCGTGGCGGATCGGGCCCAACATGATGGTCGTCGTCCCGACCGACACCCACGTCGAGCTCGCGTACGGCCGCACGGCGGCCGACTACCTGTCGATCCTGTTGACGCTGTTCGGCATCGCGCTGTGCTTCTGGTGGCGCCGCGAGGGCGACATCGTCCACGTCGGCACCGCACCGGCCGGGTTCGCCAAGCCGTCCGAGCCGGTCGGCGACGACGACGCCGAGGACGCCGCCGAGACGGCCGATCACGCACCGCGCGACGAATGGACGACCGATCGACGCACCGAGGTCGAGCTGGTGCCCTCCGGGGCACCCGAGGAGCCGTCGGCACGGTCCGACGACGAACCTCCGCTAGCGTAAAGGACCGCTTCTATGTCAGTTCTCGATGAGATCGTCAAGGCGTACGACATCCGCGGCACCGTTCCCGACCAGTTCCATGGAGAGGTCGCGTACGCGCTCGGAGTCGGATTCGCCCGCTTCACCGGTGTCGACCAGATCGTGGTCGGCCGCGACATGCGACGGTCGGGCGACGACCTCGTCGCCGAGTTCG
>JBPEWX010000631.1:0-7503 GCA_052032235.1 Ilumatobacter sp.
GACCACGGGCGATGTCTTCCCCGTCGCGAGGACGTGGAACTCCCGGGAGACGCATGCCGGCACGATCGAGCGGACGAACAGGCCGATGTCGGGCCGGTTCTTCGCCGTCGTTGAGTCGCGACCCGGTTCGCCGAACAGGTGCGGCAGCACGGCCGTGCACCCGATCGACGACACCCGTCGGGCGAAGTCGGCGACGGCGGGGGTGATGCCCGGCATCTCGGCGATCACGATCACGGCCGGTCCGGAGCCGATCTCGTACACCGTTCGCCGCTTCCCGAGCGCCTCGAACTCGCGTGTCGTGAAGTCGTCCAACCCGTCGCTCCCCATCCCTCGACCGTACCCGTCATCGGGTCGCGCGTCGGCGAAACCCTGTGGCACCCCGTCGGTAGGGTGGGATTCACCGTCGTGGGAGCGGTCCTCCCTCTCGAACGCACACCGGCGCACGTGCGCCGTTCGGGAGGTCGACATGATCGCAACCATCGCCAGCGCAACCATCCTGGGAGCGCGAGGTCACCCTGTCACGGTCGAGGTCCACGTCGGCCAGGGGCTGCCCGGCTTCACCATGCTCGGCCTGCCCGACGAGTCGTGCCGCGAGGCCAAAGACCGTGTGCGGGCGGCCATCAACTCGTCGGGTATCGAGTGGCCGAACAAGAAGGTCGTCGTCAACCTGGCGCCGCCTCAGTTCCGCAAGATCGGGTCGGGGCTCGACGTCGCCGTCGCGGTGGGGTGCCTCGTGGCGTTCGACGTGATCCCACCCGACGCCGTCGACGGGTTCGCGTTCGCCGGCGAACTCGGTCTCGACGGGCGGATCCGGCGCGTGCCGGGCATCGCCCCGATGGTCGGTGTCCGTCCCGACGCCACCTGGGTCGTGCCGGCCGATGCCGTCAACGAAGCCGCGGTCGCCGGGACCGGCACGGTTCGTGGCGTCGACCACCTGGCGAAGCTCGTCGCCGCCCTCACCCGCGCCGACGACTGGCCGGAAACCGGTGGCGCGCCGACGGCCGACCACGACACCGAACCCGTGCACGACCTCGCCGACGTGAAGGGTCAGGCAGAAGCACGACTCGCGCTCGAACTCGCCGCAGCCGGTGGACATCACCTGTTGTTCGTCGGGGCGCCCGGTGCGGGCAAGACGATGCTGGCGCGCCGGCTTCCCGGCTTGCTGCCCGACCTCGACGCCGACACCGCACTGCAGGCGACCATGGTCCATTCCGCCGCGGGCGTCACGCTGCCGCCGAGCGGTCTGCTGCGACGCCCGCCGTTCCGGGCCCCACACCACACCAGCTCGGTCGGCGCGCTGGTCGGGGGCGGGTCGCACCGCTACCGACCCGGAGAGATCAGCCTCGCCCACGGCGGCGTCCTGTTCCTCGACGAGATGGGCCAGTTCCAGCCGAAGGCGCTCGACGGACTGCGGGAGGCGATCGAAACCGGTCAGGTCATGGTCGGACGTGTCGAGCAGGAACGCATGGCGATGCCCGCCCGCTTCCAGCTCATCGGCGCGACGAACCCGTGCCCGTGCGGGGCGGGCGCCCCGGTCGAATGCCAGTGCGACGAGCGGGTCCGCACCCGCTACCTGGCGCGCCTGTCCGGCCCGTTCCTCGACCGGTTCGATCTGCGGATCGCGGTCCGTCGGCCGGAGGTCGGTGACATGCTCGACGGCGAACGTGGCGAGTCGACGGCGTCGGTGGCCGAACGGGTCGAGCGGGCCCGCACGCTGGCGCTCGAGCGAGCCGGCCGGCTCAACGCCGCACTCGACGACGTGCTCCTGCACGAACACGCGCCGCTCACCGGTGACGCCGAACGTCTGCTCCGCGCCGAACTCGAACGTGGTCGCCTGTCGGCACGGGGCTACCACCGCATCCGCCGGGTCGCCCGGACGCTGTCCGATCTCGCCGGAGCCGTCGACGGGCCGATCGACGCCGACCACGTCGCCGCGGCGCTGCTGATGCGGACGGCGATCGGCCCGAACTCGATCGGAGCGGCGGCATGACCGCCCGATCCGACCAGTACGACGACGGTGCCGTGGCGGTGCTCGCCCGTCTCCCCGGCATCGGGTCCGCCCGCCTGGCGGCGCTGCTGCGATGCCATCGGCCGCTCGACGCGTTCGAACGGTTGGCGAGCGGGCGATCGCTCGACGGCCGCCTACAACGATGGTTCCGCCCCGACCTCGTCGCCGCACTGCGAGTCGCCGCGCACGACCACGATCCCGTCGCCGAGACCGAGCGGTTGCGGTCGCTCGGTGTCCACGCGACGTGGATCGGTCGCGACGACTATCCGCCGTTGCTGGCCGTCGACGGCGCAGCCCCCACGGCGCTGTTCGCGCTGGGCAGCTTCGATGCGCTCTCCGCCCGCCGGGTGGCGATCATCGGGACCCGGAACGCCTCCACGGCCGGGCTGGCCACCGCCCGTGAACTCGGCGCCTCCCTGGCCGACCACGGTGTGACGGTGGTGTCGGGTCTCGCCCGAGGGATCGACGGAGCGGCACACGGCGGTGTGCGATCGTCCTCCGGCGACGGGAGAGCGGTGGCCGTCGTCGGGTCCGGCCCCGACGTGGTCTACCCGCGCCGCCACCGTGATCTGTGGTGGTGGATCGCCGAACACGGCCTGCTGCTGTCCGAGTGGCCGCCGGGCACGCCGCCCGACGCCTGGCGGTTCCCCGAACGGAACCGGATCATCGCTGCGCTCTGCGAGGTGCTCGTGGTCGTCGAGAGTCGCGAACGGGGCGGCAGTCTCATCACCGCTCGCGATGCCCTCGACCGCGACATCGAGGTGATGGCGGTGCCGGGCTCGCCGCGCGTCCGGGCGTCGCGCGGCACGAACAAGTTGCTGGTCGACGGCGCCACACCGGCCACGTGCGTCGACGACGTCCTGGTCGCCCTCGGTCTCGATCACCGCCGGGCAGGGGTGGTCCCGTTCGACCCGCGCCCCACACCGGTCGGTGCCCAGGCCGAGGTGCTGCGGGCGTGCGAGGGCGAACCGTGCACACTCGACGTGCTGGTCCAGCGGACGGGCCTCGACCTCACGGAGGCGGCGCTCGCCGCGGCCCGACTCGAGCACGACGGCTGGCTCGTCGAGGTCGGGGGCTGGTTCGAACCGACCCGGAGTCACTTCGCTGCGTCGCCCGAGCAGTGGCTGCCGAGTGAGTCGGCGTGAGCAACCCTGCCACGACGCTCGGCGGCGACGAGTGGTGTCCCATCACGCACGGTGGTGGTCGGGTCGAATACCCTGGCCGACGTGGCGGCCGACGGCGATCCCTGGCGACTGGACGACTTCGTCCGGGCCCAGACGTCGCTGTCCGAGAACACCGTGTCGGCCTACCGGACCGACGTGCGCCTGTTCGCCGAGTGGGTCGAACGCCTCCAGATCGAGTCACCCGCCCTGGTCGCACGCACCACCGTCCGCCGCTACATCGCCTCGCTGTCGACCAGGGAGTACGCCCGGCGCAGCATCGCCCGCAAGGCCGCATCGTTGCGTCGGTACTTCGCATGGGCTTTGGGCGAAGGGCTGGTCGACGTCGACCCGACCGTCGGCGTCCACGCATCGGCCGGCAACGGCCGGTTGCCGAGGGTGCTCGCCGAACGCGAGATCGAACAGCTCCTCGACGGTCCGACCCCCGACGAACCCGAGTGGCGTCGCCGACGCGACGACGCCGTGCTCGAGGTGCTGTACGCCGCGGGTGTCCGTGTGTCCGAGCTGTGCTCGCTCGACCTCGACCAACTCCACGTCGATCAGGCCTTCCTCACCGTGTGGGGCAAGGGATCGAAAGAACGCCGGGTGCCGCTCGGCGAACCGGCGCAGGCCGCCCTGCGGAGCTGGCTCGCCATCCGGCACGAGGCAGCCCCGGCCGAGGCGGGCGCCGCCGTGTTCGTCAACGAACGCGGCAAACGCCTGACGCCGCGCGACGTGCGCCGCATCCTCGATCGACGATCGCCCACCCCGACGCACCCGCACGCCCTGCGGCACAGCTTCGCGACCCATCTGCTCGACGGGGGCGCCGACCTCCGCGCGGTGCAGGAGCTGCTGGGGCACGCCGACGTCGCCACCACCCAGCGTTACACTCACGTCAGCCGCGAACGTCTGCGAGCGGCCTATCAGGAGAGCCATCCGAGAGCATGAGCATCGTTCCCGACGACCCCGATTTGGCGATGCACTGGACGCGTTGGCTCAACCGCAAGAACAACGCCTCCCGCGATCACCTCATCGTCCACTACTCGCCGCTCGTGAAGTTCGTCGCCGGTCGTGTCGGTGCCGGTCTGCCGAACAGCGTCGACCCGGGCGACCTGGTCAGCTCCGGTGTGTTCGGGCTGATCGACGCGATCGATCGGTTCGACCCCGAACGCGGCGTGAAGTTCGAGACGTTCGCCGCACCCCGCATCCGCGGCGCCATCTACGACGGTCTCCGTCAGCTCGACTGGGTGCCGCGATCGGTGCGCAGCCGCGCCCGCGAGGTCGAAAAGGCGATCTCGCAGCTCGAGCACGAGCTGGGTCGCTCACCCACCGACGACGAATTGGCCGACAAGCTGCGGATCGGTGAAGAAGAGCTCGCACGCTGGTTGGCGTCGATCGCCGCGACGACGATCGGTCCGCTCGACCGTGCCGTCGCCGCCGGGTACGAGCCCGAGTCGGTCGAATCGGCCGGGATGGAGCATCCCGTCGCCGCGATCGAAGATCAGGAGTTGCGCCACGTCATGCGCGACGAGATCAAGCGGCTCCCCGAACGAGAAAAGCTCGTCCTGTCGCTCTACTACGACGAGGGGCTGACCCTCGCCGAGATCGGCCAGGTCCTCGGCGTCACCGAGAGCCGCGTCTCCCAGATCCACACCAAATCGGTGCTCCACCTGCGTTCGCGTATGACGGCCGCCGGCGTCGGCTGAGCCCGACCTTCGGCGCTCGGCGCCCACTCGGTCGAACTGCGACCCGCCACCCGAGCCGCACGCGCGGCCCGAACCAGGAGGGTCCCGTGTTCCGTCGACACCCCAACGCTCGCCGAGCGGCGCACCTCGTCGCGACGACCATCGCATCATGCCTGCTCAGCGGCATCGTTCCCACGGCGTCCGTCGTCGCGGCCTGCTGGCTCGCCCCGGTCGACGGCCCGATCTCCGACCCGTATCGGCCACCCGAATGCCGATGGTGCGCCGGCAACCGTGGGATCGAGTACGCGACCGTGCCGGGAACGCCCGTCCGTGCGGTGGCGGCCGGCACCGTGACGTTCGCCGGCACGGTCGTCGACCGGCGGTACGTCGTCGTCGAACACGCCGACGGGCGCCGAGCGACGTACGGCCTGTTGTCGTCGATCGGCGTGAGCGCGGGCGATCGGGTCGCCGCCCGATCGATCGTCGGGACCGCCGGCCCGACGACGCACTTCGGACTCCGCGACGGCGACGCCTACGTCGATCCGACACCCGAGATCGGGCGGCTCGCGTACACGGTCCGACTCGTGCCGCTCGACGGATCGCCGGGGGCACCGCCCGGGCCGGCTCGACCCAGGTGCGAAACGCCCGAAATCGGTGCGTTTCCTGGCGCGAACGTCGTGCGGGGCCGTTAGTCTGGTGCGTCGGTCCGGTGCGAACCGGTCCGACCCATACCCCCGAAACACATCACCTTCTCCGACAGAGCGGTCGCTGCGGCGCCAGGAGAAGGCCCAGGAACCGCAACAAGGAGAAATTCCATGGCTGTCATCAGCATGCGCCAGATGCTCGAAGCGGGCGTCCACTTCGGTCACCAGACCCGTCGTTGGAACCCCAAGATGCGTCGCTTCATCTTCGGTGAGCGCAACGGCATCTACATCATCGACCTCGAGCAGACCCTCACCCGGGTCGAGTCGGCCTACGGCTTCGTCCGCGACCTCGTCGCCGACGGTGGCACGATCCTCTTCGTCGGCACCAAGAAGCAGGCCCAGGACCCGATCCAGAGCTACGCCCTCAAGGTCGGCATGCCGTACGTCAACGAGCGCTGGCTCGGTGGCATGCTCACGAACTTCGAGACGATCTCGAAGCGCGTCAACAAGATGCTCGAGTACGAGCGCATGAAGGCCTCGGGCGAGTTCGACGCCATGATCAAGAAGGAAGCGCTGATGCTCGACCGCGAGCTCACCAAGCTCCAGCGCAACCTCGGCGGCCTCCGCGACATGAAGAAGGCGCCCGACGCCATCTTCGTCGTCGACACGAAGAAGGAGCACATCGCCGTCACCGAGGCGAACAAGCTCGGCATCCCCGTCGTCGCCGTCGTCGACACCAACGTCGACCCCGACGTCGTGCAGTACCCGATCCCGGGCAACGACGACGCCATCCGTGCCAACAGCCTCCTGATCGAGACGATCGCCGCCGCCGTCGAAGAGGGCCGCTACATCGCCTCGCGTCGCCCGAAGGCCGCCGGCGAGCCCGAGGCCGCCGCCAAGCCCGAGCGCAGCCCGGAGGAAGAGGCCGCCTTCGCCCAGGCGCAGGCCGACGCCCGCAACGCCGCCGCACGTGCGCAGCAGGAGCGCGAGGCCCGCCTCGCCGCCAGCAAGGCCAAGCCGGCCGACGAACCCGCCGCCGACGAGCCCGCTGCCGACGAAGCACCGGTCGACGCCGCCGACGACCAGGCGACCGCGACCCCGCAGCCCGACGGCTCGGCTCCGGAGGCAGCGCCCGAGGCGCCCGCCGCCGACGAGCAGGCCTGACGCACCCCGACCCCCGACCGAATCGAATCAGAAGGACACCAGCGATGTCATTCACCGCCCAAGACGTGAAGGCCCTGCGCGAGAGCACGGGTGCCGGCATGATGGACTGCAAGAAGGCGCTCCAGGAGAACGACGGCGACATGGAAGCCGCCAAGCAGTTCCTCCGTGAGAAGGGCCTGGCCGCCAGCGCCAAGCGCGACGACCGCGACAACAACCAGGGCCTCGTGGCGATCAAGGTCGACGGCAACGTCGGCGCGATCGTCCAGCTCAAGAGCGAGACCGACTTCGTCGCCGGCTCCGACCAGTTCAAGGACGAGGCCGACGCGCTCGTCGACCTGGTCCTGGCCAAGGGTGCCGACGCGATCGCCGAGCGCTCGGCCGAGCTCGAGGAGCTCAAGATCACGCTCAAGGAGAAGATCGAGCTGGGCGACGTCGTCCAGTTCGCCGCCGCCGACGGCAACACCATCGGCCACTACGAGCACGTTCAGGGTGGTCGCGGCGTCAACGGTGTGTTGGTCGAGATGGCGGGAGCCTCCGACGAACTCGCCCACGACATCGCCGTGCACATCGCCTTCGCCCGTCCGAAGTACCTGAGCCGCGACGAGGTTCCGGCCGACGTCGTCGAGGCGGAGCGTGCGACGCTCGAGCAGATCACCCTCAACGAGGGCAAGCCCGAGCAGGCCGTGCCGAAGATCGTCGAGGGTCGCCTCAACGGCTTCTTCAAGGACATCTGCCTCCTCGAGCAGCCGTACGCCAAGGACGACAAGCAGTCCGTGAAGCAGATCATCGGCGACGCGTCGATCGTCCGCTTCCACCAAACCGAAATCGGTTGATTCGGGCCG
>JBPEWX010000632.1:0-6975 GCA_052032235.1 Ilumatobacter sp.
TCCCGGACTCAGGTCACCGAGAACCGGCGAACGACCGAACTCGCTGCTTCCGAGCACCCACCCCGACCACCTACCACCCGGCACGACCGAGACCCGACCGCTCACGATCTCGGCGGCTCCAGTCCAGCATCCTGGACCCAGATCACCGAGAACCGAGGAGTTGCAAGCCGGGTCGCCAAAACGCCAGACCCTGCAGCGCCGCTTGGCGGCTGCTGACAGGAACTCGATCCTCGAACAGCGCCCAGGGACGAGTCCGAGAGGTCAGAGGTCAGCAGTTGCCTTCGGGCGGGATGTTGAGGGTGCTGCCGACGAGGAAGGTGTTCCAGACCGGGTTGTTCAGGTTCGCATTGCTCAACTGATCGACGGTGATGTCGTACTGGTTGGCGACGCGGGTCGGGTTGTCACCCGACACGATCGTGTGCGAACAGCCGGTGCCCGTCGCTTCCTCGGTGTCGCCCGAGTCGGCGGTCTCGCTCGAACCGGAATCGGTCGACGAGTCGGTCGACCCGCCCGTCGATGCCGTCTGGGTCGCACCCGGGGCCGCCGAACCCGGCGGGATCAAGATGGTGTCGCCCGGCAGCAGCACGTGGTTGATGCCGTCGGTCCAGCCGTTGTAGGCGACGATCGCGTCCATCGTGACGTCGAACCGGCTGGCGATCGCCGACAGGCTGTCGCCGGACTGGATCGTGTACGACTGCTCGGTCGGCACGGTGCCGCCGGCCGGGGTCTCACCCGGTGCGACCGTGGTCGTGGTCGTGGTGGTCGCCGGCGCCTTGAGGGCGTAGCTGGTGGTCGGCACGTAGTTGAGCGTGTCACCCGAGCTGGCGGCCTCGCCGTCGGACGATCCGCAGCCCGACAGCAGCGCCATCGAAGCGACACCGATCGTGAGCGCGAACGCCGTGCGAGGGCTGGATTTCATGACCCACAGCGTACGGGGTCGGACCCCCTGAGTGGTGGCACCCTCAGGTATCGCTCAGCCCGACGTGTCACGGGTCACGCGGACCCGCGACACGTCGTGCCGAGTGCCGGTCACATGAGCGGACGGTCGGTGGGCGCGATCGGCGCCGGGAGCCGGGTGTCGCCCATCAGGTAACGGTCGACGCCGGCCGCGGCGGAGCGGCCTTCGGCGATCGCCCACACGATCAGGCTCTGGCCACGACCCATGTCACCGGCGTTGAACACGCCGGGCACGTTGGTCATGAAGTTCTCGTCGCGCACCACGTTCGAGCGGCCGTCGCGCTCGACGCCGAGCTCGTCGAGCCACGGGAACTTCTCGGTGCCGGTGAAACCCATCGCCAGGAACACGTAGTCGGCGGGGATCTCGACGTCGGTGCCTTCGACCTTCTCGAACTTGCCGTCGACCATCTGCACCTCGTGCAGGGCGAGCGCCTTCACGTTGCCGTCGCCGTCGTCGACGAACCGCTCGGTGTTGACCGAGTACATCCGCTCGCCGCCCTCGTCGTGGGCCGAGGTGACCTTGTACGTGAACGCGAACTGCGGCCACGGGTTGCTCGTCGCCCGCTCTTCGGGCGGGCGGGGCATGATCTCGAGCTGGGTCACCGAGGCGGCACCCTGACGATGCGCCGTGCCGAGACAGTCGGCGCCGGTGTCGCCGCCGCCGATGATCACGACGTGCTTGCCGTTGACGTCGATCGGCGACGACTCGATGTCGCCGAGCTGCACCCGGTTGGCGAACGGCAGGTACTCCATCGCCTGGTAGATGTTGTTCAGCTCGCGGCCCGGCACGGGCAGGTCGCGCCACTGGGTGGCGCCGCAGGCCAGGACGATCGCGTCGTACGACGCCTGCAGCACCGAGATGTCGACGTTCTCGCCGACGACCGCATTGGTGCGGAACTCGGTGCCTTCGGCTTCCATCTGTTCGAGACGGCGGTCGATGTGACGCTTCTCCATCTTGAACTCGGGGATGCCGTATCGGAGCAGACCGCCGATGCGGTCGGCCCGCTCGAGCACGACGGTGTCGTGGCCGGCACGGGTGAGTTGCTGTGCTGCTGCGAGACCGGCGGGGCCCGAGCCGATCACGGCGACCCGCTTGCCGGTCTTGACCGACGGGATCTGCGGGGCGACCCACCCCTGGTCGAAGGCGTAGTCGATGATCTCGACCTCGACCTGCTTGATCGCCACCGGCGGCTGGTTGATGCCGAGCACGCACGCCGATTCGCACGGCGCCGGGCACAGGCGGCCCGTGAACTCGGGGAAGTTGTTGGTGGCGTGCAGGCGGTCGATCGCGTCACGCCAGTGGTCGCGGTAGACGAGGTCGTTCCAGTCCGGGATCAGGTTGCCGAGCGGGCACCCGTTGTTGCAGAACGGGATGCCGCAGTCCATGCAGCGTCCCGCCTGGGTCTGGACCTTCTCGACGGGGAACTCTTCGTAGACCTCGCGCCAGTCCTTCAGTCGCACCGGCACCGGGCGGTACTGCGGGGTCTCACGTTCCCACTGCAGGAATCCGGTCGTCTCACCCATGGTTCGTCTCCTCGCTCATCGTCCGTGTCGTCAGTCGCGTCACTCGTGTCACTCGAATCATCGGGCCGCTCACTTCGCCTTGGCCGCTTCCATGATGCGGACGACGGTCTCGTCCTCGCTGAGGCCCTCCGCCTCGGCCTCGGCCGTGACGGTGAGCACCCGCTTGTAGTCGACCGGCATGACCTTGCGGAACCGGCTGACCTCGACGCTCCACGACGCCAACATGCGGGCGGCGACGGCGGAGTCGGTGTACTCGTGGTGCTTCTCGATGGCGCCACGCAGGAACTCGCGATCGTCCTCGTCGAGCTGTTCGACCTCGACCATCTCGTAGTTGACCCGACGGTCGAAGTGATTGCCCCGGTCGTACACGTAGGCGATGCCGCCCGACATGCCGGCACCGAAGTTGCGCCCGGTCGAACCGAGGATGACGACACGACCGCCGGTCATGTACTCGCATCCGTGGTCGCCGACGCCTTCGACGACGGCGGTGGCACCGGAGTTGCGGACGCAGAAGCGTTCGCCGACGATGCCGCGCAGATAGATCTCGCCGCCGGTGGCGCCGTAGCCGATCACGTTGCCGGCGATGATCTGATCTTCGGCGACGAACGGTGACGACTCGGGCGGGCGGACGATCAGGCGACCGCCCGACAGGCCCTTGCCCACGTAGTCGTTGGCGTCGCCGAGCAGCTTCATCGTGATGCCGGCCGGGACGAATGCACCGAAGCTCTGTCCGGCCGAGCCGGTGAAGGTGATGTCGATCGTGCCGTCGGGCAGCCCCGCACCCTTCCAGACCTTGGTGACCTCGTGGCCGAGCAGGGTGCCGACCGTGCGGTGCACGTTCCGGATCGGGAGGTCGATCTCGACGTGTTGTGCGTCGGTGATGGCGGGCTGGGCGAGCCGGATCAGCTCCTGGTCGAGCGCCTCGTCGAGGCCGTGGTCTTGTTCCTGCGTGCAGACGAACGCCTGCTCGTACGGGTTCTCGACCAGCTTGAGGATCGGGGCGATGTCGAGGCCGTGCGCCTTCCAGTGGTCGACGGCGGGCTTCACGTCGAGCATCTCGACGTGGCCGATCATCTCGTCGAGCGTGCGGAAGCCGAGCTCGGCCATGTATTCGCGGATCTCCTCGGCGATGTACTCGAAGAAGTTCACGACGAACTCGGGCTTGCCCGTGAACCGCTTGCGGAGCTCGGGGTTCTGGGTGGCGACGCCGACGGGGCACGTATCGAGGTGGCAGACACGCATCATCACGCAGCCCGACACGACGAGCGGCGCCGTGGCGAAGCCGTACTCTTCGGCACCGAGCAGTGCGGCGATGACGACGTCACGGCCGGTCTTGAGCTGGCCGTCGGTCTGCACGACGATGCGGTCGCGCAACCCGTTGAGCACCAGCGTCTGCTGGGTCTCGGCGAGACCGAGCTCCCACGGACCACCGGCGTGCTTGAGCGAGGTGAGCGGCGAGGCGCCCGTGCCACCGTCGTGACCGGAGATCAGGACGACGTCGGCCTTGGCCTTCGACACACCGGCGGCAACCGTGCCGACCCCCATCTCGGCGACGAGCTTCACGTGCACCCGAGCCATCGGGTTCGCGTTCTTCAGGTCGTGGATGAGCTGCTTCAGGTCCTCGATCGAATAGATGTCGTGGTGCGGCGGCGGGCTGATCAGGCCGACGCCCGGCGTCGAGTGGCGGGTCTTGGCGATCCACGGCCACACCTTGTGACCGGGCAGCTGGCCGCCCTCACCGGGCTTCGCTCCCTGCGCCATCTTGATCTGGATGTCGTCGGAGTTGGTCAGGTACTCGGCGGTGACGCCGAACCGGCCGGAGGCGACCTGCTTGATCGACGAGCGACGGGTGGGGTCGTACAGACGGTCGGGGTCTTCGCCACCTTCACCGGTGTTCGACTTGGCGCCGAGCTGGTTCATGGCGACGGCGAGCGTCTCGTGTGCCTCGGCGGAGATCGAGCCGTACGACATGGCGCCGGTCGAGAACCGCTTGACGATCTCGCTCACCGGCTCGACCTCGTCGATCGGCACCGGCGGGCGTGCGCCCTCCTTGAACTGGAACAGGCCACGCAGGGTCGCGAGCTTGTTCGACTGATCGTCGACCCGGCTCGTGTACTCCTTGAAGATGTCGTATCGCTTGGCACGGGTGGCGTGCTGCAGCTTGAACACCGTCTCGGGGTTGAAGAGGTGGTACTCGCCTTCGCGACGCCACTGGTACTCGCCGCCCAGCTCGAGTCGACGGTGCGACCGCAGCTCGGGGCGTCGCGGGTTGGCGACCGAGTGCCGCAGCTGGATGGCGCGGGCGATCTCGTCGAGGCCGATGCCACCGAGACGGCTCACCGTGCCGGTGAAGTACTTGTCGACCAGTTCGTCGCCGAGGCCGATCGCCTCGAAGATCTGGGCGCCGGTGTACGAGGCGACCGTCGAGATGCCGATCTTCGACATCACCTTCAGCACGCCCTTCGAGCACGCCTTGATGTAGTTCTTGATCGCCTGCTGGGGGTCGAGCCCGCCCATGCCGTGAAGGCCTTCGGCGATGAGGTCTTCGATCGACTCGAAGGCGAGGTACGGGTTGATCGCGCCGGCGCCGTACCCGATGAGGAGCGCCATGTGGTGCACCTCGCGGGCGTCACCGCACTCGACGACGAGGCCGACCTTGGTGCGCTGCTTGGTGCGCACCAGGTGATGGTGCACGGCCGAGGTGAGCAGCAGCGACGGGATCGGCGCCTCGATCGAGTCGGCGTTGCGGTCGGAGAGCACGATGACCCGTGCTCCACCGTCGATCGCCGCCGACACCTCGGCGAAGATCGCGTCGAGCGCGTCGCGGAGTGCGTCACCGCCGCCGTCGACCCGGTACAGGCCCTTGACGACGTGGGCCGCGAGACCGGGGAACTGGCCGTCGCTGTTGGCGTGGATGATCTTGGCGAGCTCGTCGTTGTCGAGCACCGGGTACGGCAGGTGCAACTGGCGGCAGCTGTCGGGGCCCGGCTGGAGCAGGTTCGCCTCGGGTCCGATCGTCGACGAGATCGCCGTGACGACCTCTTCGCGGATCGCGTCGAGCGGCGGGTTCGTGACCTGTGCGAACAGCTGCTGGAAGTAGTCGAACAGCAAGCGTGGCCGTTCCGACAGGACGGCGATCGGCGTGTCGGTGCCCATCGAACCGATCGGTTCGGCGCCGGCCTTGGCCATCGGGGCGATGATGATCTTCAGCTCTTCGTGGGTGTAGCCGAACATCTGCTGCCGACGCAGCACGCTGTCGTGGCTGAACACGATGTGTTCGCGTTCGGGCAGGTCGGGCAGGCTCACCATGCCGTCGCGGACCCACTCGCCGTAGGGGTGTTCGGCGGCGAGCTGCTTCTTGATCTCCTCGTCGTCGACGATGCGTCCCTCGCGCGTGTCGATCAGGAACATCTTGCCGGGCTGCAGACGGCCCTTGCTGATCACCTTCGACGGGTCGACGTCGATCACGCCGACCTCCGACGCCATGATCACGAGGTCGTCGTCGGTCACCCAGTAGCGGCTCGGGCGCAGACCGTTGCGGTCGAGCACGGCACCGATCACCTCACCGTCGGTGAAGGTGACGCTGGCGGGGCCGTCCCACGGCTCCATCACCGACGCGTGGAACTCGTAGAAGGCACGCCGGTCGGCGTCCATCTCCGGGTTGTTCTCCCACGCCTCGGGGATCATCATCATCACGGCGTGGTGCAGCGGACGCCCACCGAGATGCAGCAGCTCGAGCGCCTCGTCGAAGCGAGCGGTGTCGGACGCGCCGGGGGTGCAGATCGGGAACGCCTGTTCCAGTCCGG
This sequence comes from Ilumatobacter sp., assembly GCA_052032235.1. Lineage (GTDB taxonomy): Bacteria > Actinomycetota > Acidimicrobiia > Acidimicrobiales > Ilumatobacteraceae > Ilumatobacter. The sequence goes on from JBPEWX010000632.1 coordinate 6,288, forward strand.
GCAGGTGCGGGCTGGCCGCCATGGCTTCGCGGGCCCGCATCCAGTTCTGGTTGCCCTGCACCGTGTTGATCTCACCGTTGTGGGCGACGTACCGGTAGGGGTGCGCCAGCGGCCACGACGGGAACGTGTTCGTCGAGAAGCGGGAGTGCACGAGCAGCAGCGCCGACTCGATCCGCTCGTCGGTCAGGTCGCCGAAGAACTGGCCGAGCTGGGGCGTGGTGAGCATGCCCTTGTAGACGATCGTGCGCGCCGACAGCGACGCGAAGTACATCTCCTCGTCGCCGGTCTTGTGCTCGTGTTCGACCCGCTTGCGAGCCACATAGGTGCGACGATCGAGCGCCACACCGGTCTCGCCACCGGGCGACGTGACGAACAGCTGCCGGAAGCTCGGCATGACCGCACGCGACGTCTTGCCGAGGCAGTCGGGATCGACGGGCACGTCGCGCCAACCCAGCACCGTCAGACCTTCTTCGTCGAAGATCTGCTCGATGCGGGCCATCACCTTGACGCGCACGTCGTCGGCGGCGGGCAGGAACGCGATGCCGGCGGCGTACGCGCCGGCGGGAGGCAGGTCGAACTCGACCGTGTCGCGGAACAGGCGGTCGGGAATCTGGATCAGGATGCCGGCACCGTCTCCGGTGTCGGGCTCGGCGCCAGTGGCGCCGCGATGTTCCAGGTTCGTCAGCGC
>JBPEWX010000633.1:0-2947 GCA_052032235.1 Ilumatobacter sp.
ACCGACCACCACGGCTGCGCCGACGACGACGGCGGCACCGACCACCACGACAGCACCGACCACCACGACAGCACCGACCACCACGGCTGCGCCCGAGACGACCGTCGCCGGTCCCCGCATCGTGATCGAGCCCAGGCGTGAGCCCTGCAAGTTCGGCAACGACTGCCTCGTCGCCGGGTTCACGCTCGTCGAGTTCGCCGGCCAGCCCGATTCGTTCGTCTGTGAGTTCGCGGACGGCTCGCGGTACACCATCCCGCTGGAACACCGCAGCGTCTCGTACGCCTGCGCGACCGGGTCGTCGGGCGATTCGATCACCATCGAGATCGATGGCGTCCGCTCGGCCACCGCCGTCCACGACTGATCGGCACCGTCCCCGCGTCAGTCGGGGCTCCGGGGTCGATAGCGTGGTACGGCCATGCATGTCGACACCCCCCACCTCACCGGCCACGGGCCGGCTCGTCGCGACGATCTCCGGAACCTCGCCATCGTCGCCCACGTCGACCATGGCAAGACCACGCTCGTCGACAGCCTCCTGAAGCAGGCCGGCACGTTCAGCGCCCACGAGTCGATCGCCGAACGGGTCATGGACTCCAACGATCTGGAGCGCGAAAAGGGCATCACGATCCTGGCGAAGAACACGTCGGTCCGCTGGGGCGGCGTGACGCTCAACATCGTCGACACCCCCGGCCACGCCGACTTCGGTGGCGAGGTCGAGCGTGCCCTCACGATGGTCGACGGCATCGTCCTGCTGGTCGACGCGGCCGAAGGCCCGCTCCCGCAGACGCGTTTCGTCCTGCGCAAGGCGCTCGGCTACGACATGCCCGTCATCCTGGTCATCAACAAGATCGACCGCCCCGACGCCCGCGTCAAAGAAGTCGTCGACGAGGCGTACGAGCTGTTCATGGACCTCGATGCCAGTGACGAACAGCTCGACTTCCCGATCGTCTACTGCTCGGGTCGCGACGGTTGGGCATCGCTCGACGAGAACACCGCTCACGACGAGTCGCTGCGTGGCGACTCGCTGGCCCCGCTGTGCGACGTCATCCTCGACACGATCCCGTCGCCGGCCTACACGCCCGACGCGCCGCTGCAGGCGTGGGTGACGAACCTCGACGCCAACCAGTACGTCGGTCGTCTCGCCCTCTGCCGGGTGATCGAAGGCACGATCGAGAAGGGCAAGCAGGTCGCCTGGTGCCGCCTCGACGGCACGATCCAGCGCACCAAGGTGGCGGAGCTGTTCCTCACCGAACAGCTGACCCGAGTGCCGGTCGACTCCGCCGGACCCGGCGACCTGGTCGCCGTCGCCGGCATCGAGGAGATCACCATCGGCGAAACCCTCGCCGACGCGGACAACCCGATCCCGTTGCCACGCATCACCGTCGACGAACCGGCCCTGTCGATGACGATCGGCATCAACACCTCGCCGCTCGCCGGCAAGGACGGTTCGAAGATGACCGCCCGCCTCGTGAAGAACCGGCTCGACGCCGAACTCGTCGGCAACGTGTCGCTGCGCGTGAACCCGACCGATCGCCCCGACGCCTGGGAAGTCCAGGCTCGTGGCGAACTCCAGCTCGCCGTGCTCATCGAGAACATGCGACGTGAGGGCTTCGAGCTCACCGTCGGCAAGCCCGAGGTCGTCACGAAAGACGTCGACGGCAAGCGCCACGAACCCGTCGAGCGCGTCACCATCGACGTGCCCGAGGAGCACCTCGGTGCGGTCACGCAGCTGCTCGCGCAGCGCAAGGGTCGCATGGAGAACATGGTGAACCACGGGCTCGGCTGGGTGCGCCTCGAGTACCTCGTGCCGGCACGCGGCCTGATCGGCTTCCGCACCGAGTTCCTCACCGAGACACGCGGCACCGGCGTCGTCAGCCACATCTTCGAGGGCTACGAGCCCTGGCACGGCGACATCCGCGCTCGCGAGCGCGGATCGCTCGTCGCCGACCGGCAGGGACCGGCCACCACCTACGCCATGATCAACCTGCAGGACCGGGCGACCATGATGGTCGGGCCGGGCACGATCGTCTATCAGGGCATGATCGTCGGGGAGAACTCCCGTGCGGGCGACATGGACGTCAACATCTGCCGCGAGAAGAAGCTCACGAACATGCGCGCCTCGTCGTCCGACGAGACGGTCAAGCTCACCCCGCACCGGGTGCTGTCGCTCGAACACGCGCTCGAGTTCATCGCCGCCGACGAGTGCGTCGAGGTCACGCCGAAGCACATCCGACTGCGCAAGGTGTTCCTCGACCCGCACGACCGCGTCAAGGCAGCCCGCGCCGCCAACTGATCGTCAGGGTCCGACGACGAGTTCGTGACCCTCTGACGTGAGGTCGGCACACATGTTGTCGCGCTGACGGAACTCGCCCGCGCCCCACGCCAACAACCCGACTCGGCATCGTGCCCAGTGGTTCCCGCCGATCTCGGTGTTCGACGCGCCGTCCTGCAGGACGCAGCCGCTGTCACCGTCGGAGACGGCGTTGCTGGTGACCCGTGCCTCGGTCCCGCCGTCGATGTCGACCGCCCGCATCGTCGACTCGATCGCGTTCCCGACGATGTCGGTGGCTTCGCAGTCGACGGCGCTGATGCCCCACCAGCGGGCGCGGATCCGGTTGGCCCGCACGGTGGAGCCGATCGTGCCGGTGAGCACGATGGCGGCACGGTGGCCGTCGAACTCGCCGCTGTCGATCAGGTGGCCGGCACCGCCGGTGATCGCGATCCCGACGTCGGTTCCGATCCCGCGGAAGGTGCTGCGGACGATCTCGATCCGGTTGGGGCCAGCGGCGACCACGCCCGACGCGGTGCAGGAGATGACGCGGGGCGAGCCGCCGTCGAGTGCGATGTGGCCGACGACGTCGCATCCGATCAGGGTGGCCCCGTCGCCGGCGACCCGCACGCTGAAGATCGGCAGGTGCCCGACGCGCCGGCCTCCGCCGACGGTCCGACA
>JBPEWX010000634.1:0-2830 GCA_052032235.1 Ilumatobacter sp.
TTCGCTTCCCGGGCGAGTTTCGCGGCGTAGGCGTCGTCGCCGACCGCCGTCGCGCGCATCACCGCTGATCCGGCCACCACGAAGCTGCCCGACAGCACGCCGTCGCCGACCTCCTTGCCGACGGCGTCGGCCTCGCCCGTGAGGAGCGATTCGTCGACCGACAGTTCGTCCACGCGCACGATCGCGCCGTCGACCACGATCTGGTCGCCGGGGGAGAGCACCAGCAGGTCGTCGAGGACCAGGTCGTCGCGACCGACCTCGACCCGGGCGCCGTCGCGGATCGCCGTCAGCCGGGGCGCTGCGACGAGCGTGAGGCGGTCGAGCGTCGCCTTGGAGCGCAGCTCCTGGGCGATGCCGATCACGGCGTTCGAGACCATCACGCCGGCGAACAGGGCGTCGCGGAGGTCGCCGACGACGATGATGACGGCGGCGAGCGCTCCGACGATCGCGTTGAAGCGGGTGAGGACGTTCGCCCGGACGATCTCGCCCAGCGAACGGGACGACGAATCGTCGACGTGGTTGACCTGGCCGCGTCCGACGCGTTCGGCGACCTCGGCGGCGGTGAGTCCTCGGAGTTGCTGATCGGCGTCGGCGCTGCTCATGGGTGCACGCGGCACCCTGGGTTCGGCACCGCCCGCACTGTACCCGTCGCCGCCACGGACGCCGGAGCGGTCAGCGCGACTGCAGACGGATGGGTTGTCCGGCGATGAACCGGCTCGAGTAGCTCGCGATGTTGCCGATGTAGTTGGCCCGCTCGTACGCCGCCGGGTCGGCGGTCGAGTCGCGGCTGACGGCGCCGCGCATCTCGCTGACCGAGCGATAGTCGTGGTGGTGCATCCACTCGACGAGTTCCTGTTCGACCTGTGCGAGGTAGGAGGCGCCGTTGAACAGCAGCGCCGAGGTCATCATCGTCACGTCCGCGCCGGCCAGGATGAGCTTGACGGCGTCGCGGCCGCTGTGGACGCCGGTCGAGCCGGCGAGCGAGAGGTCGAGGAACTCGCGCAGGATCCCGATCCAGCGCAGCGGCAGCCGCAGTTCGGCGGGCCGACTCAGAGAGATCTTCGACTTGACGTCGAGCTGCTCGAGGTCGAGGTCGGGAGCGTAGAACCGATTGAACAGCACCATGCCGGCCGCCCCCGCCTCCTGGAGTCCGAGGGCGAACGCCGCCACCGATGTGTAGAAGGGCGAGATCTTCACCGCGACGGGGATGCCGACGTCTTCGGTGAGCAGGGCGACCAGCTCGAGCTGTTCCGACTCGATGTCCTGGGCGGGGATCGCCGGGTCGGCGTTCACGGCGTAGAGGTTCAGCTCGACGGCGTCGGCGCCGGCGTCCTCCAATAATCGGGCGTACCGGAGCCAGCCGCCGATGTTCGCCCCGTTCAGCGACGCGATGACGGGCACGTCCACGACGTCGCGGGCTGCCTCGATGAGCGACAGGTAGGTGTCGGTCCCGGTGTTGTAGTGGTCGAGTTCGGGGACGAACGACGTCGCTTCGCCGAAGCTGTTCTCGTGCATCGAGTAGAGCCGGTCGATCTCGGACGTCTCGTGTTCGATCTGCTCCTCGAACAACGACGGCAGGACGACCGCGGCGACACCGGCGTCGCGCAGCTCACGCAACTTGTCGAGGTCGCCGGTGAAGGGGCCGGCCGAGGCGACCAGCGGTGAGCGGAGCGAGAGCCCCAGGTACTCGGTGTGCAGATCAGTCATGCTTCGCCACCTCCACGGGCGTGTCGGTCGCCGCCGACTCGGTCGAGTCCAGCTCGGTGGTGAGCTGTTCGTCGTGCTCGTCGACGTGGGGGAGCTGGCGCTCGACGTCGGCGAGTTGGGCGTAGTACCGCCAGCGTTCGTCGATCGCCGCCTGGCTCAGGTCGAGGAGCCGATCGGAGCGTTCGGGATCGGTCCGGGCCAACATCGCGTACCGTGCCTCCTGCAGCGCGAACTCGCGGAGCGGGACCGTCGGGGCGGCCGAATCGAGATGGAACGGGTGCTCGTGCTCGAGGTCGGTCGGCGTGTAGCGGTACAGGGGCCAGTAGCCGGACTTCACCGCCTGCTTCTGATGCGCCATCGACGTCGTCATGTCGATGCCGTGGGCGATGCAGGTCGAATAGGCGATGACGAGCGACGGTCCGTCCCAGGCGTCGGCTTCGCGCAGGGCCTTCACCGTCTGGATGTCGCTGCCGCCGAGCGCGACCTGGGCGACGTAGACGTTGCCGTACGAGCGGGCGACAGCACCGAGATCCTTCTTGCCGGTGGGTTTGCCGGCGGTCGCGAACTTGGCGACGGCACCGAGTGGTGTCGCTTTCGAGGCCTGGCCGCCGGTGTTGGAGTACACCTCGGTGTCGAGCACCAACAGGTTGACGTTGCGGCCGCTGCCGAGCACGTGGTCGACACCGCCGTAGCCGATGTCGTACGCCCAGCCGTCGCCGCCGACGATCCAGGTGCTCGATCGCACCAGCTCGTCGGCGATCACCTCGAGCCGTCGTGCACGAGCGTCGTCGACCGAGGAGAGTCGTTCGCGCAGCGCCGCCACTCGTTGGCGCTGCGCGACGACCTCGGACTCCGTCGGCTGCGGATTCGCCAGCAGCGCCGCAGCCAGTTCGGGGCCGATGGACCCGGCGAGCTCGTCGACGAGACGAGCCGCTTCGTTCTGGTGGTGTTCGATACCGAGTCGGATGCCCAGGCCGAACTCGGCGTTGTCCTCGAACAGGGAGTTCGCCCACGCCGGTCCGAGACCCTGCTCGGTCTTGGTGTAGGGGGTGGTGGGCAGGTTGCCGCCGTAGATCGACGAGCAACCCGTCGCGTTGGCGACCACGAGCCGGTCGCCGAACAG